>JAGBFY010000140.1 GCA_017936245.1 Kiritimatiellia bacterium | reverse complement strand
GGGGGATGCGGTATCCTTTCAGGCGTCACTTTTTCGGTGTCGTCAGGGGATGTTGTGGCTCTTACCGGGGTAAATGGAGCGGGGAAGACCACGCTTTTGAAAATACTTGCCGGGATATGGATGCCGTCGTCCGGTACTGTGGTTTTCGATGGTGTTGATGTGCTGGCGGAGCCTATACGCTACAGGCGGCATCTTGGCTGGCTTGGCGAAGCCGCTCCAGCAGATGACGATCTTACGGTCAAGGCGTATTTGAAATACCGGGCTAAACTGAAAGGAGAGCAGACGCGCAAGATTCGCCACCGCGTGAAGGAGGCGATGTCCATCTGCGGACTCGAACAGTTTTCGGATGTCCTGATAGGAAGTCTTTCCCGCGGTCAGCGTAAGCGTGTCGCCCTTGCCGATGCCGTACTGTTGCGTCCGCGTCTGCTTCTTCTGGATGATGTGTTCGCCGGGCTTGATGAACTCTCCCGAGAGGCGGTGGCTTCGATGATCGCCTCGTTCAAGGTGTTTGCCGCCGTCATCGTGTCCGGACATGAGACGGAGTGGTTCGGCCGCATCGGAGCCAAGGTGATGGAACTGAAGGGAGGAAAGGTTTCATGAGGCAGCAGATGGTGGTTGTGTTCAGGGCGCTTTCGCGTCTTTCGCATCAGATGACGACCGTCTTTGCGGTGATGGTCTTTCTGTCTCTTTCAGGGGCTTTTTTTGCGGATGGACTTTTTGCCGCTGAAGGGACTGCGGTGTCCTTGCCGTCCATATGGGCGCTTTCGGTAGTTCGTGCGCTGCCGCTTCTGGCTTCGCTCATCGGCATGCGGCTTTGGAGTGACGATGGTGTGGCGGAGCGCGCCGAATGTGATCTTGTCGTTCCAGTCCCGGAGCGGGTTTTTGCGCAGGGGCGATTCGCCGCCGCTTATATTGTGGTTATAGGTGCTGTTGCGCTTTCGCTCATCGTTCCGCTGTTTATCCTTCCGGATAGTTCTTCTGTCCTTGACTCCCAGCTTAAGCTGGTGCGGTTCCTTCCGGCGTTTGCGGTTCTTGTCGTGCTTGCGATGCCGTTGACCGCAGCCGCTTCCATGTGCGGTTCGTTTTTCAGGAATGCCATTCCCGCTGCGGTCGCGTCCATCGCCTTGATCTATGTCGTGCCGTTTGCCGTCTACCGCGCGATGCTGGCCTGGAGCCCTGAAGTCAGGACGAAGTTCGCCGAATCGCCGGTCGTGGCCAGTGTCGCTGATGCCGCCGACGGATTTCTCTCGTTTGGTTTTGTTGTTGTTGCGGCGGCGTTTACGATATTCGCGCTGTTTGCCGCATCCAAGGCATTTGCCATGCGTCGTCTCGCAGGTGACGGGCGTACGCTTCTGAAGTCGTCTTCGGTGGTGGCGATTCTTTCGGCTTTGCTGTCGGCTGTGCTGCTCTCCGTGCTCGCGGTGCGGCTTGACTTCACTGTCGAGCTGCCCGGCGCTGTGCGTACGGTTTCCATCTCAGCACGTACGCGCGAGGTGCTTTCCGGCATCGCAAATCCGGTTCGCATATCGGTGTGCATGCAGCGCGACTCGTCGGGATTCCTGCCTGTCGCCCGCCTGCTCAGGCAGATGGAGACTGAATCGCGTTCTGTTGCGGGGGCTGGGATCGCTTGCGAATTCATCGATCCTCGCTGGGATCCGAATGCCGCAGGCCGTCTCGCCAGGGTCGGAGCAGGGGAGGATACCATTGTGTTCACAGCAGGGCGACGCCGAATAGTGGTGCCGGTGAAAGATTTCGATGAAGGTGTCTGCGCTTCCGCCATACAGCGGCTTTCCATGCCCGCAAGGTCGGAGACCGTCCTGTTCACTTCAGGACACGGCGAACCTTCCATCGATGATTTCGGCCCGTTCGGTCTCGGTGATGCCGCAAGGGCTCTGCGCCAGGATGGATATCGGGTCGGAACGCATTACTCTCTCACTTCGTCCGTCCCGAACGGCTGTGCAGTGCTGGCTATCGTAGGCGCGCGCACGCAGTTCTCGGTTGCGGAGCTTCGGGATATCGGATTGTTCATCTCTCAGGGCGGCAGGATTCTGGTCGCTGATGACGGGAGGCCGGAGTCTGGCGTAAGGCCGATACTGGAACGGCTTGGCATAGTCGAGACTTCTTCGGGGGAGACGGTTTCAAGCACCACTGATGGTTCCGATATTATTGTCTCAGAGTTCGGTGACCACGCCGTTTCGGCTCCGCTTCAGGGGGCGGCGGTTGTATTTGCTCCGGGGGCGTTCCGTTTTCTCATGCCTTCCGTCCAGACGGCCAATCCCCATGGCTTTTCCATCGCTCCGCTGTGTCCGGCAGGCGGCACGGCATTCGCGTTGGCGGCGGAGAAGGGCTCTATGCTCAAAAGCGATCTTGCAATCCGTCCGGCGCGTTTGGTTGTGATAGGGGATCCGTCTTTCTTCCTGAACAGAACGCTTGTTTCAAGGGCTAACGCAAACCGTGATTTCTTCCTCAATGCTGTTGCGTGGCTTGCCGGAATGGATGTGTCCGGAGCCGTCGGTGTGGCGGACAACGTGCTTTCCGTGCGCATGGATCGTTCGGAGCGCATAAGGTTCCTTGTGTATTCATCTGTCGCATTGCCGCTGCTGGCGGCGTTCCCCATTGCTTTCGCCATCCGCAGAAGAAGGAGGAGGAGATGAAGAACCGTCGTGCCATAGCGTTCTTCCTTTTCTGGAGCGTGGTATTCGCTTCGGCGATTGCGTTGCTCACGGTGTCCGACCGCTCCGGTGGCGAGCCGTCCGGCGGTAGTCTTATGTCGGTTGATGTCCGGGCGGTGGTCAAGATAGACATCGATCGCCGTACGGGAACTGGAGGATCTCGTGAGAATGTGTCAATTGTCCGGCAAGACGGCAGATGGCGCATTGAGTCGCCGATGAAGGCGGAGGCGGACGAAGAGGCTGTGAAGCGGTTGATCGATTCGGTGGTCTTTGCCGAAAAGGGGGAAAGCCTTTCGGATGCGGATATGGCTGGATTGGGGCGCTCTCCGCGCGATTTCGGTCTTGCGGCACCGCGATGCACCGTTACCGTCGCCACGGAACGTTCCAGTGACACGTTTTTTGTGGGACGGGCGACGGCGGCAGGAGACGAAGTGTACGTCAGCCGAGCGGGACGTGGCGGGCTCTTCACGGTTTCGTCCGGTATGGCTGATGAGCTGACTCGTCCTCTGGTGGAGTTCCGGCGCCGCAGGCTGTTTACGTTCAATCCGTCGGATGTGATGGGTTTGGGGCTCAAAGACGCCGGCGAACCTTTGACGCGTCTTGCGAAATCCGATGGGCAGTGGCGCATCGCAGACCCGGTGGATGCACCGGCCGACCGTCAGATGGTGGAGGAGATTATCGGCATCCTGTGTTCTGCGCAGGTGGTGGATTATGTTGCGGATGCGGGTTCGGGGCATGGCCTTGGTGACGGTGAGGGGTTCTCCATTGCACTGCGTGATACGTTCGGAGCCGTTGAGAAGGTGGTGTTTGGTGTTCCGGACGGTACCAATTCCGTGTGGGCGATGACGCCTGAAGGGGCTGTGGTGCATGTAGGAAGGGACATTCTGGAGCAGTGCAGGGTTCGCCAGAAAACGCTTGAGGATACGCGCATATTCCCGGTGGATGCATCGCTCGTGACTTCAATTTCCGTATCGGAGGGGTTCCCTGCGTATGTAATATCGCGTTCCGGGGCGTCGGCCCCATGGTCAATGGCTTCGCCTGTAGGCGCGTTGGCGGACGCGAAGGTGGTGGATATCCTCCTTTCCCGTATGCTGTCGTTGCGGAGCGCGGATCTCGTCCCTGAGAAAAGCGAAGGCTCGGTGCTTGTGTCGGTTGGAACCTCCGTCACGAATTTCAGCGCTCGTCATGTGTCCGCGCTGGCGCTGACGCAGGATCTCAGGTTTGCGGATATGCTGGGCAAGACGCTGGTGCGCTGCTGCAAGGAGCGCATCAGACGCATCTTCGTGAAGCCGGCTGCCGGTGAAGGATGGAACGCTTCGCTTTCGGATGACGCTCTCGCGTTGCTGGACGAGGGGGTTGCGGCGGAACGGGTTGAGACGGTTGTCCTGCGTCCGGACGATTTCGACCGGTATGGATTCGGACGCCATGCGTATACGATTTCGTTTGAGCTCAACGATGACGCGACTTCGCTGAAACGGATGCTGATAGGGTCTGTCGCACCGGACGGCGGCAGGTATGCTATGATAGGCGGTCTGGATGTGGCCTTTGTGCTGTCGGCATCGACTGTATCTAGATTGACAAAACCGGTTGAAGCATTAATGGAGAAGAAATGATGAAGGTTCTCGTAACAGGCGGAAGCGGATTTCTTGGAATAAACCTGATACGCAAGCTGCGCGAAAAAGGCGTGGAGGAGATACGTGTCCTTGACATTGCGGACTTCGAGTATCCGGAAAGATCCGAACCGTGGCTGAAGTTCACGCTTGGTGACGTGCGCGACGCTGCAATGGTGGATCGCGTGTCGGATGGGTGCGATGCTGTGGTCAACTGTGCGGCGGCGCTTCCGCTCTATTCGCCCGAGGATATCCGTACGACGGAGGTGGACGGCATCCGCAACGTTCTCGCCTCTGCGAAAAAGCTAGGGGTGAAGCGCATTGTCCAGATTTCCTCCACAGCCGTCTATGGCGTTCCGAAGAAGCATCCCATCTACGAGGATGATGAGCTCATTGGCGTGGGACCCTACGGCGTGGCTAAGATTGAGGCGGAGGAGGTGTGCCGCAAGGCCCGTGCGGAAGGGCAGCCCGTGTGTGTGATCCGTCCGAAAAGCTTTATCGGTCCGGAGCGTCTTGGAGTGTTCGCGCTTTTCTACGACTGGGCGTATACCGGCCATGGCTTCCCGATGATCGGCAGCGGGAACAACCGCTATCAGCTGATGGATGTCGAGGATCTTTGCGACGCCATCTGGAACGCGATGACATATCCGGACGAGAAGATCGACACGGAGTTCAACATCGGAGCGAAGGAGTTCACGACGATGCGCGAGGACTATCAGGCGGTTCTCGACAAGGCCGGATACGGCAAGAAGATACGCGGACTTCCGGTCAAGCCGATAGTGTTCATCCTGCGCATTCTCGAGGCTCTGAAGCTCTCGCCTCTTTATCCGTGGGTGTACGAGACGGCGTCCACAGACAGTTTTGTGTCAATTGAAAAGGCCGAGCGTCTGCTTGATTTCAAGCCTCGCCACTCCAATAAGGATGCGCTCGTGCGCAACTATGAGTGGTACTGTGCCCACCTTCATGAGTTTGAAGGCAAAACGGGGGTGTCGCATCGCGTTCCGTGGAAGCAGGGCCTTCTCGCTTGCGCAAAATGGTTCTTCTGATTCTATTGCAAAGCGTTTTTGGCATATCTCGTTTCTTGAAATGCAAGGCAAATGGAAATGGGGCGATGCTAGTATGGTTTTGTTGACAGCCAGGAAAAGAAGCTAAAAAAAAAATGCATTCAACCTTATGTGTTATCGGGTGAAATGCATTCTTTTTCAGATGGAGCCAGGTAAGGGATTCGAACCCCCGACCTACTCATTACGAATGAGTCGCACTACCAGCTGTGCTAACCTGGCTTGGTTAAAAAACTGCGCACATTATACGAAATTCGGGTCTTGAAGTCAATAGGGAATTTTGATAAAATACGCACATATTTTCTTTAAGGAAATCAGGAGAAATTAATAATGGCCAATATCAAAGGCGGCCGTGCCGCCCGTAAACGCGACCGTCAGAATGCTAAGGCGAACAAGCGCAATTCGTCTGTGAAGACCCGTCTTCACGACGATCACAAGAAGCTCTTCAAGGCTGCAGACGCAGGCAAGAAGGAAGATGCTGAGAAGAAGTTCAAGGAGTTCGTGAGCGGGCTCGACAAGGCTGTCAAGAAAGGCGTCATCACGAAGAACGCCGCAAGCCGCCGCAAGTCCCGCGCTCAGCTCAAGATGAACAAGATGGAAAAGGCTGAAGCCTAATTTTTAGGAGATAGTCATGGCGAAGAAGACGCTGAGGGATATCGATCTCAATGGCAAGCGCGTTGTTATGCGCGTCGATTTCAATGTGCCTATGGCAAAGGACGGTTCGGGCAAGATCACCGATGATACGCGTGTTCAGGCTGCGTTGCCGTCCATCAAGTACGTGCTGGAGCAGGGGGCTTCTCTCGTGCTTATGAGCCACCTCGGCCGTCCAAAGGGCAAGGGTTACGAGGCAGAGTTCTCCCTCAAGCCAGTCGCAGAGCACCTCGCAGCGTGCCTCGGCAAGCCCGTAGCCTTCGCGCCCGACTGCATGGCGGCCGATGATGTCGTCGCCGCTCTCAAGCCCGGCGATGTCTGCCTGCTTGAAAATACACGCTTCTATAAGGCGGAAGACGGCAAGGTGAAGAAGGATGACGAGAAGAAGGGCATCCACCTCACAGAAGAGGAGTTCCAGGCCAAGAAGGCCGAGCTCAAGGAAAAGCGCGCCGAGATGGCGAAGAAGCTCGCTTCATACGGTGATGTCTATGCCAACGATGCGTTCGGCACCGCTCATCGCGCCCACGCCTCCACTGCTGTCGTCGCCGACTATCTGCGTCCTGCGGTTTCCGGATTCCTCCTTGAGAAGGAACTCAAGTTCCTCGGCGAGGCGGTTGAGAACCCGGTTCGTCCTTTTGTCGCCATTCTCGGCGGCGCCAAGGTGTCCGACAAGCTCAAAGTGATCAAGAACCTTCTCAACAAGGTCGATACGCTCATCGTCGCAGGCGGCATGGCCTACACCTTCAAGAAGGCTCAGGGTCAGGCTATCGGCAACTCGCTTTGCGAGGATGACCAGATCCCTTACGCCAAGGAGATGCTTGAGACGGCTCAGTCGAAGGGTGTGAAGTTCCTTCTCCCTGTCGATGACGTGATTGCCGACAAGTTTCCGGCTGAGAAGGATGCTTCTGACATTCAGACTAAGGTCAATGAAGGCGACATTCCTGAAGGTTGGATGGGGCTTGACATTGGTCCCAAGTCTGTTGAGCTTTTCGCGGAAGCGGTCAAGAGCGCCAAGACGGTTGTCTGGAACGGCCCCATGGGCTGCTTCGAATTCGCTCCGCTCGCCAAGGGTACGTTCGGCGTGTGCGAGGCTGTCGCAACGGTCAAGGCCAACGGCGGAATTTCTATCATCGGCGGCGGCGATTCCGTCAGCGCGGTGAAGAAGAGCGGCAAGGCTGCTGAGATGACGCACATCTCCACCGGCGGCGGCGCTTCCCTCGAATTCCTCGAAGGCAAGGTGCTTCCCGGCGTTGCTGCACTTGACGACAAGTAATATCAATCGGTGCCTTCTTTAATTTGGCACTGTTACCCAAACAAAAGAGCCGCGCATCAGTGCGGCTCTTTTGTTTCGTGCGCGATTGGAACATCGCTCGCTTTAATGCATGATTCCTCGTATTTCCAGAATTGAGCCGATGGCTGACTTTAAGATCCGCGTCACATTCGACGAAGGACGGGTTGTCGTCTATGATGTCGGTGCTGACATAAACGAAATCAAGGCGTTTGAGGATCTGAAATCGTTACCGTATCTTTTCAAGAACGCGACTCTTGATTCAAGTCGCACATGCATTGTATGGAATGAAAGAATTGATTTGCCGAGTGATACGATTTATGAGTACGGGCAGCCGGTTTGATCGAGCCCTGTATTGGTTTTAGAGCTGAGGTGATATGTAGTGTCTGGTGCGGAGGGAAAGTTTCCGCGCCGCTTGTTTTTGCGGAGGGGAAGGAGTATAATAAACGGCGTTTTGGGAAGCGATTTCTGAAATGTGTTCTTTGACATAGGCGGATACCGCAAGATATCCGTCACCGGGCTGATTTAGTTGGAGTCTAAAGTTGGAGTGGGAGAGTTTTTAGTGGGAGTTTGGAGTTGGGGTGGGAGAATGGATGGTCAAAAATTCTGCTCTTAAACTCGAACTCTGAACTCGAACTCATTACTTCCACTCTCGAACTCGAACTTGGAACTCAAACTAAAAAAGGCAAAACTTTTTATTCGCCGTGGCACATTGCGACAGTGGATAAAAAGGAGTATAATAATGTCGTTTTAAAGATAAAATACTTGTATGTGCATGCTTGATGAGATACGTGCGAAGCGGGATGAGATATACGCTATCGCAAGGGCGCACAAAGCCGAAAAGCTTTGGGTGTTCGGTTCGTGTGCACGTAAAGAGGAAACGCCGGAAAGTGACGTTGATTTTCTGGTGAAGTTTGGTGAAGGTATTGGATTGTTTGAGCTTTTTGATTTTGAACAGGAGTTGGCTGATAGAGTCGGCAGGAAAGTCGATTTAGTCAATTCGACCGCGCTTGAACGCAGTCCATGTTTTGCTTACAATGTCAAAAAGGAGATGCTGCCGTTGTGATTGACCGTGTCGACAGAAACGTGCAGCGTCTCCTGCATATGCTTACGGGGATAAAGCGTCTCAATCGAATGCTGGAGGGCGTGTCAAAAGAGACGTTTCTTGATGATTTGCGTCTGCAGGATGCCTCGGCGTTTGATATTTCTACAATTGGAGAAGCGGCATCGAATGTGACAGATGAATTCAAAGCGCTTCATCCTGAAATTCCGTGGATTCAGATGCGTGGCTTACGCAACAGATTGGTACATATTTTTGACTATGAGCAGATTGATTACGATATAATCTGGATTGTTGCGACGGAAGAATTACCGGCGCTCGAACCAAAAATCCGTTCTGCACTCGCAACAATTCCGTTGCCGGATGACTTTATATTGCCCGAGATTTAACCATTTTCACATCAGTAACTGAATAATGAAAGGAAGAAAAGATAACTGATTGAAACTATATACCGGTCATGGTATCGAAGATGGCCGGCTTCTCCACGGATGAAACGGTAGGGTGCGTTGTCCTCAACGCGCCGCTCCCTCCGGAGTGAGAGTATGTATGGGGGATATCCACCGACCGAAGGTCGCCGCCGAAGGCGGTCGCTAGAGTGGTGGCAACCTAACCCATACAGCGTACGCAATCTTGCGTATTTGGCTTCATCTGAAAACGACCAAATCTTCAAGTGGAAAGCTGAGTATGTAAGGTGCGCTACGTGTGTCATCACACGTGGCGTGTCTTCTATTCGTGTTTTCTACAAGGCGCTTGGTCGTGCCTCAGATGAGACAGGAGTTTACAGGCACGCCACGTTTTCTTTTTGCGCCGACGGGGTGGTGTCAAACAACAGGCGCGGAAAGAGAGGAAAATTATGTGTCGGTGTTTTAAGCTTATAATGTTGGGGGTTATGGCGATATCAGCTGATATCTCATTTGGATATGAAACAATCGTATTGGGAGATTATACCTATACTTATGAAGTACAGCGTTATAAAAGTTCAACTAATACCATTGTCAGAGGGATATCTCCTCTTAAGGGTGATATAGTAATACCTGATGTAATTGCCGGATATAAAGTTACTTCAGTAAATGTCAGTTTTAAGAACAACAAAGAGATAACAAGCATATCATTTCCAACTCCTGTAACAGGAATCACAGACGAGTATTTTAATAGTTGCAATCAGTTGACAAATGTAACTTGGAGAGGCGGCGGAGAAATTAAGTGGATTGGAGAGTATGCTTTTGCTGGATGCGGATTCCGTCATTTTGAAATTCCTTCAAGCGTGACGAGTGTAGAAAGAGGAGCTTTTGGAAATTGTACCAATCTATCATCCGTAATAATAGGCAATAGAATATTGGGTGAGAGCCAGTTTTACGGATGTTCTAGCCTTGTTGAAATTTCTATACCAGATGGCGTCACAAAGATACCAGAATCTGTGTTCTCAGGTTGTAGGAATTTGCGTCACATAGAAATACCGGATACAGTATCCGTAATAGGACAAGGTGTGTTTAGAAGCTGTTATGCCATAGAGCAAATAGTGTTGCCAAATGGGATTGAGTCTATAAGTAGCAGCCTCTTTGCGGATTGCACAAATTTGGTTGAAGTAACATTTTCAGATAAGCTCAAAGAAATTCGATCGCAGGCATTTTATAATACTGCAATAACGGAATTTGAAGTGCCGGAATCCGTGACAAATATCGATTCCGCCGTATTTTACGGATGTCGATATCTGACCAATGTGACAATTAATGCTCAAGTGGAGATCATGGGGCAATTTTTGTTTGAAGGTTGCTCGGCGTTGGAGAAGATCGAGTTACCTAATGCATTGAAGAATATCGGACCTGGTACATTTTCCGGATGCAAGAATCTTTCAAATACAGAAATCCCTATTGGCGTGACAAACATAGGATATGGCGCATTCAGCGGTTGTTCAAAGATCACGAGGCTTGATATTCCGGAATCGGTTGTTTCAATCGAGCATGAGGCTTATAGAAACTCTGGTCTGAAAGATCCATTGATAATCCCAGATTGTGTGAAACGCATTGGTTATTGGGCTTTTAGAGATTGTCCTTACACAAATGTTGTTTTGGGAGCAGGTATTGAATATTTGGATACCTATAGAAATTACGGTCCATTTGGACAAAATCCATTACGCATTGAAGTTCGCTGTCGTTTGCCTGAAGGAAGTTTACCTAATGGGAATTCAGTTATTGAATATGCTGTCCCGGAGGAATTGGCGTTTTCGTGGCGCGATTGGCTGATGGAAAATGAAATGAGCGATTCATTTATTAAGAGAGATTACCCCAAGGTTAATATATTGTCTGCACAAATGCGTGAGGGCAATCCGTCTGTCATGGATATTGAATATCGCGTGGATTCTGCTGATGATTCTCCCGTAAATGTGCGTGCGGTGGCTTATGTTGCCGGTAAGCGCAGTTTGACGAATCTGATATTGCCAAAAACTTTTGTAGAAGGGACGTCCGCAAATGTTGGTGATTCGATAGCGGTCAACAGAAATCTCAAGCTGTCGTGGTGTGTGGCGGCGGATACGGAGTTTTCGGAGGAGAATCTGCGATTTGAGATCCTGGCGGCACGAAATGGCGGTCTGCCTCTTGAGTTGATAAACATACCGGGTATCGGAGAAACTTCAGTTGCCTATCCTCCATCATATACAG
>JAGBFY010000139.1 GCA_017936245.1 Kiritimatiellia bacterium | reverse complement strand
GGCAGCAGTAGGATGTAGACGAACTCCATCACATAGAACACCACACCCACCAGCAGGATGCCTAAAATCTCGCTGACGGCGGGCAGCTCCTCGCCGGTCATGACGGTGCTGAGCACCAGCGAGGGAATGGTGATGTTCAAGGCCAGATTGGAGAGCTTCGTGTCCGTCTCCGGGTCCAGCCAGCCGAGGCGGTCCACCCCGTAGCCCACGGCCATGGCGAACAGGATGACCATCATGCGGGCAAAGGTATCAAGAAAACTCAAGGGAATCCATCTCGATTCTTACAGGAAATAGGGCCAGACCGCCAGTGCATTGGCCGCTGCGTGGAGGCCGATGGAGGTCCAGAGGGTGCCGGAGTGGTCGTAGACCCACGCCAGCATGAAGCCGGGGACGAAATACTGCAGCATCACCACAAAGTAGGTGACATCCTGATTTACCACGGCGAACTGCCACACATGGAGCGCCGCGAACAGGGCGCAGCTGACGACATAGGCCACCGTCCGGCTCTTGAACTTCAGGTTGCCGAACACTAGGCCTCGGAATAGCACCTCTTCCACGAAGGGAGCCAGAAAGATAACAATCAGCAGCGTTGTATGGGGGGCGTCGTTGATCTGGGCAGAAATGGTAGTGTCGTTGAGATTGACGCGGTTGGCGTGGCGTTCAGGGAATGCATGATCCTTTGGTGCGACACCCATTCGCCACCGCGCATGGAACGCGAAACCTACCTCAAGAAGGTCTTCAAGGGGAAGGATGAGTTCTGCAAGGCACTTAAGGCGCTGCATGCCGAATATGTGCGGATTGCGACGTCAAAAGGCGGGAAAAAGCAGACTTTGTCGGCGGCATCGATACTCGAGGAACCGGGCGGCGCCGACGAGCGGAACCGAATCTATCGCGAAATTCGGAGGCTTGAGAAAGGTGGCATGACCGCGAAGAAAGCGATATCTGCAATGATGCGCGGAACGTATGCCGCGAGAATGAAGGGCGTCAAACCCGAAACCTGGCGCCGCTACTACAACGACTGGAAACGGCACTCCGCTGCCCGCAAAACTGAACCCATAAAATCCTTAAGTGAACCCATAAATGAACCCATAAAAGTGGAAAGTGAACCTATAAATCCTCAGGGTGAACCTATAAATGAACCTATAGACGAGCAAAGTGAACCTATAAATGCCCTGAGTGAACCTATAAATGAGCCTATAAAAACAGAAATTCAGGATTGTGTGTTTGCATTGATGGCCGATAATCCCGGCATAAACAGGCCTGAAATCATCAAGCATCTGAAGAAGTGCCGGTCAACAGTTTCACGCGCATTGGTGAAACTGTGTGCGTCAGGCAGAATAGAACATCGCGGCAGTAATAAAACCGGCGGATATTATGCAACAGTTCCTGAATCCGCCGCCGATTGCCGGAAACAGCTCGACGACCAGCGCGACGATCGGTGCAACGGTAGGTGTAATTTGGTATAATCCCCGTCATGAAAGTTATTGTGCCACTTTTCGTATTAGCAATCCTTCCGGCAATTGCGGTTACAGTTCCAATGTTGCCTGAAAGCGAGTTTGCGGATACTGAGGTTTCGACGAATGTTGCCTTCAATGTAGAGAGGAGCGATGCGAGAAGTTTTGGCGTGTCGATGGCGTTTTCGGGGACGCTCTCCAACTGCGCACAGGTCGCTTTTGGACATGATGACAATGGAGATGGCGATTTGTCTGCCGTTGAGACCCGCTTTGCCATAGGCTGGAGAGGAGGGGTCTATTTCATTGAAGATGTTCCGGGACGGCTCCGGCTCGAGGAGGTTGCAGATGCGGAGCGTACCGCACGTCAGCTTGTTTTGGATATAAGCCTCAACAAGGATTACGCACCTAAGCATATGGCAGCGTCGAATGAATGCGGCACATGCTTTTCCGCATTGTCTGCGAGCGTTCCTTCATGGCTTTACGGCAAGGACTGGAATCTGATGAAAGTGACCCGACGCGGAGTTGATGCTGCATCGGAGCGAATAGATGTCGAGTGCCGGTATAAGTTTTTCAGGATTGTCATAAGATAGGCGGATGACCATGCAAGCGGTAACAGCGTTTCTTATTCTTGGTGCGATAGCATCCCTTGTTGCATGGGTGATACTTCTTCTGTTGGAGCACGGCATACGCCCCGTGCAGTCGATGGTGCAATTCGTGCGCGGAATGCCATGGAGTGGCAGATTGGCGGTGTTGCCTCTGTTCATCGCGTTGGTTGTTGTCGGAAGCACAAAGTTTTCCGGCAATAGCGGGTCAGCCGACGGCAATCTTCAGATGACCAATGTGGTTGAAGGTGTCGTTGGCGGCGGCGTTGCAGGTGGAGTGCAGAATGCGTCTGCCACCAACCCTGAATCAGACAAGCCCAATGGCGAACAGCCGTCAATGGGGGCAACCGTAGGTGAAGGGGGTAGAGGAGATGCCGCAGGGACTGAGACGCAGATTCAGCTGCCTGTCAATGATGGCGTGATTGAGGTGCCTGATTCCATTACAGCCTTGGACTGCGAGGCGGGATTTGTGCTTTCAGGAATAGGATATGGTGAGGTGTTTGATTTTGCGTTGCCGAACGATGCGGTTGTGTGCGATGATTGGTTGAGGTTCGGGGCGCATGAGGACTGGTTCCATCTTCCGCTTGGATGGTTTTCTTTCCCGTTTGGGAGCAATGTCGTAAATGCGCTTACCGTTCTTTCGTCGGGTTCGCTCTATCCTGCGATAACCAACGCCTCTACGTTCATTGCGCCGCTTAAAGCGAGTCTCGGCATTGTGCCTATGGCGAATTGGGGAGTGTTGCCAAATAATTCCAATAGCTGTTTCTGGCATTGCTTTACGCCGTCGAACACTGTGGTGTTCACTTGGCAGAATGTGCTGTTGGAAAGGGATGCAGATAAGCCGGTTTCGTTTCAATGCGAGATATCGCATAACGGTG
>JAGBFY010000138.1 GCA_017936245.1 Kiritimatiellia bacterium | reverse complement strand
TCTTGCAATGGGCTTTACGTCCGTAATGTTCGATGGATCCTCGCTTCCCTATGAAGAGAACATGAAGGCAACCGCCTATGTCGCCAAGACCGCACATGCTCTTGGAGCGACAACGGAAGCGGAGCTTGGTTCAATGCCCCACAACTTCCGTGGCGAACTCAAGGAATATACGCCTGAGGATTTCTATACAAAGCCAGAAGAAGCGGCAGAGTTTGTCGAGAAGACGGGTGTTGACGCGCTCGCAATTTCGTTCGGAACAGTGCATGGTGTGTACAAGACAACGCCTAAGCTTTCCTTCAAGGTGATCGAGGAGGTCCGCAAGTCCACAGGCGATCTTCCTTTGGTGATGCATGGAGGTTCGGGTCTTTCCGCCGATGACTACCATGAGGCGATTGCGAAGGGCATCCGTAAGATCAACTATTATACCTATGGAGCTTTGGCCGGCGGTCAGAGCGTTTATGATATCGTCAAGAACACGCCAGAAGGTCTCCTGTTTCATGATGTAGCCAAAAACGCCACAGAAGCCATCGCCGAAGACGTAAAGAAGGTGATGAAGCTCTTCAAGCCGTAATAATCGGCTTGAAATTTTACTCTACAGCTACGCGCCGCGGTGTCTGCCGCGGCAGTTGCTGCAGAAGAAATCTGAGCCGGCCCAGGTGGTCTCTTCCTCCTCGCCGCATTTTTTGCAGACTCTCTTCAGGCGTTCGCGAACCAATTTCACATCCGCCGCATGCTCGTCGATGTATATCGTCGGAAAGTCGCCAAGACGGGTATGTTCCGGTATCCCATTTGCTCCATTGACGCTGACCAGTTGCACACGTTTACCCAACGAACGGACGCGTCTCAATGCCGGTGAGAGATTGTCGTAGTCTCCTATTACAATCGCAATATCCATGACAGCGGGAAGGGCGGCATAGTATACAAGATTTGTGGCCATGGATACCTCAACCCAGGAATTCCCTGACATGCGGGAATCCTCATTCCCCACGTCTATTTCGTGTATGTAGGTATCATATCCGCAGGAACGTTCAAGAAAGTCGTAGAAGGAGTATTGCTTTGATGTGTTAAAACCTGATCGGCTAGAAGGGATGGTGCCAAAATACATGGTTCTTACAAGTGAAATGTCCTCATCTAGCGCGTTGGCGACATCCTCGCATATCACTTTGGGGAGTTTCGCGTAATCTATCTCAAAGTTCTCTTCCCCAAGCTTATCGAAAAGGGATCCACGACATTTGTACAACCAACTTCCATCAATGAAAACAATCGCCTTTTCAGCCATAGCTAATACTCCTTGTACTTGCAATAATGCTACTTGTTTTGTTTTGGGGTCTCTATAAGAAACGGAACACTGTCATCATCATCTAGATTGAAATAGGTAACGGGCTTAAGAGCGGAAAGGGGACTTGCCTTCTTCTGCAACGGCGATGCCGGCGGTGTCGGCGGCGTCCTGACGGACAATTCCTCTTTAGATGATTCAGCTGCAAATGCTGGAGTGGATCTCTGCCCTTTGTAGGAAGATGCAGGAGGCGGAAGGGCGAGGTCTTCACCAGATTCAATACGGTAGTAGTCAGGATAAAGACGACGGCGATGACGTTCAATTTCAGCCTTCTTGTCAGCTTCCTTCTTTGCCTTTGCCCGTTCTGTAGCCAATTCCAGCTGAATACGTTTTAGTTCTTCCGTGCGTTCCCGCTCAGCCGCTGCAGCCTTTTCTTCAGCCTCTCGCTTCTGTTTCTCAAAAGCGGCTTTCATTTCAGCCTGTTCCTTTTCAAGCCGTTCAACAAGCGTTTTGACTATGTCAGCAGATGGCTGAGACTGCTGCACCACAGGCATCGATACCTGAGCGGGAGACCGGTCACGCTCCTTGAGCGCATAGTCCAACAGGCGATCCGACAGCGACTGATTCCTGTTAAGAACAGTAGTCAGAATCAACACAAATGTTACAACAACAACTGAAAGAAGCACGATAAAGAAGACACTCAAGCCAAGCATACGTTTACGGGCTTTTGCCTGTTCTGCATCAATGTATTCCTGAAATGCCTTAAGCACAGGAAATTCAGTTGTATTGCCTTCGGCCGGCACTAAAGAAAGTGGATTATCCATAGTTTACATAACCTGCATTATGCGCATAATAGAAAAGTCCCGGCTGACATTAAATGTCAATCGAGACCTCGACGTCATCCTTTGCGGCTCCGGATACTTTCTCTTCCTTTTCTTCTGTAACTTTCCAGGCATTCTTCTGTCCAGTAGGAAGATAACGGTAATAAACCATCAGCTGGAGAGCGACATAGCACGTTGTGGCGATAGGCTGCGTACCGATATGCATATCCTCGCATGTCCAGTAGCCAATCTCCTGGGGCATTCCGCGATGATCCTGATACTTGCCGACTTCCTTGTGCTGACCGCGCTTATAGACAGCCTTCATCTTGTTGTTCCAGTCGAACCAGCGCTTGTCGCCCTCGAAGTAGTTGAAGAACACCATGGTTGCCCAGTAGTTTGCACGCACAGGACAGCATGAGATGTCGGTAGTCGTCAACGTCGGCGGTTCCCATTCATCCATGAGAATTCCGAGCGTCTTGTCAATCACAGGATTGTCGCCCGCGCCGACATACTGCATGCCCACAACACCAAGCATATAATGCCACATCATGATGCGCGGATAGTTGAGTTTGGGCGGGCCGTAGAAAGCGCTGGAAAAGCCACCATGCTTCTTGTTCGCCTGGTGCAGAAAACCTTCCCTGAGCTTATCAAGACCCTTCTGCAGATTGGGAATCTTGAAGCGGGAAAGCTGAGCAGAACGGAGAGCCATAACATAGAACGTGAGCTTTGTGAGGTCACGCGGCTCCTTGGCTTTGGATCCGTCACGATGAGGTCCCCAGATGGTTTCCTTCATCTGATCGGCAAGGTCGTTCAACGACTGCTCAACAATCTGACGGATGTTGGGGTTGCGGGAAAGTCCGTACGCCTCGGCAAGAGCAGCAAGCGCGATGGCATCCTTGTGGCGGTTACGCATAAGGTACTCAACCCCCTTCCGGAGCGTCTCGCCAAATTCTGGATCTGCACCAGGTTTGATACCGCGAGAAAGATAGGTTAGCACGACAAAACCTGTCATGTTGAGCGTTCCGCTGCGTCCTGCCCAGCTGCCGTCAGGACGCTGCTGTGTCTTGAGCCAGCGAAGTGCTCGCATCACACAACGCTCCGTCTCCGCATCGCCGCCGAACTTGGCAAGCGAACGGGCGCGAGCGCCAGCAGAACGAGACTGGCCAAGAACTGTTTTCATTTTGACAGGTGCCTGAATGTCCATAACAGCATTTGCATTCTCTATGATCGGCGCATTGTCAGTATTTGGCGTAACGACATCCGTAGGCGTCTGCAGATTATCGAGAGACGGATTGGAGATGTCGTTCAAGACCTCCGTTTCGACCGTCTGGTCGGTGGTCGTTTCCGTCAAGTCCTCCATCTCCGGCGGCGGCTCCTCAAGCGCTGCCTCTTCCTCAGCCTTGGCGACGTTGATGTTGCGCAAATCTTTGTTCGTCTTCTCCGGAACGGAACACACAAATAGGATTGCAATGAAAATCAACGGAATGATGATGGCGCCGACAGGAGCCAAAAGACGCTGCAGCTCGATGAGAGCTTCCTTATACTCTCTCGATCCTGCAGGTGCCTTGAGTCCGCGCAAGAGAAGCTTAATTCGGGTAAATACAGATTCCGATTCAAACTGCTTTCCAATTGCCTCGAGGTCGATCTCCTCAACGAAGAACTCCTCTTCCTGAACCTCAACGTTGTTGTCGATGGCTTCGCTCACTTGCGACCTCCCTTCTTCACCGGCTTTGCGGATTCACCTTTGGCGGCACCCTTCCTGGAAATTTCCTTTACAGGCACCATTACGTTGCCAGGCTTCTTGAGAGCCTCAAGCTCTCCATTGAAAACAACATCGATTCCCATGTTTCCGATACGCGGGACAAGTCCACGGCGGTTGCTTCCCTTCACAGAAAGGACAATCTCATTCTTGCCGAACTGCGTAACGCCTGGCGGAATCTGATAGATCTGCGAACCTGCACGTTTCTTGATCACCTTGAGCGGCTTACCGTTTATGTTGACATCGACGTTCCATCCGCTTGGAATCTCAATAATAGTTGTAAGATAGCATTTGGGGACAATCCGTTCCTTCTTGAGCGTATCAAAATCATCCCACACATACACCTCATACTTTGCAGTACCTTTGATCTCTCTAGGGCCGAACGTTATGAGAGCCTGGCTCTGAACCGGGGAATACTTGCGCATATCCTTAAGGAACTCTCTCGTGCGGGTGCGGTAGTTCACGAAATAGCGCTTGTTCTCAAGACGAATCTTTTCCTGCTCTGGCTGGAATAGCTTGGGATCGGTGTAGTTCCACCAGCTGTCCCACCATTCCTCACGTCCGGATGAGTACATGATGCCCTTCGCGCCGGCAAGACGAGCCTCCGTCACGCGGGCTCTGTAAACTTCCTGAACCTGACGCGGCATGCGCTGATCATCCTCGCGCCCACCCTCGTCGTTGGTGGCGTAAATGCGAGCCTGGTCAATCGATGCATAAAACGGAACACCGCATTTCTGAGCCATCTCGCTTGCGACACTCCAGCGGTTCAGTTCACACGTACCGCCGACAAAGAGAAGATCGGCGAACTTCTGCGCAAACCAAGCGGCTACATCCATGCCAGCATCTTTGCAGACCTTAAGAGAGTCTGGAACTCGAACCGCGACCAGACACCCCTTCGCCTTTGCTGCCGCAGATATCTTCCCGAGCATCTCCGTAATCTTTTGGCACTGGGCGGCACTAGCCGTTCCACCCCATGCAACACTGCGGAAAAGACGCGGCTGGCGGCAGAAGTCAATCAGTACACCG
>JAGBFY010000137.1 GCA_017936245.1 Kiritimatiellia bacterium | reverse complement strand
GGTGTTGCCCTTCTCGATGCGGTTGAACTCCGATTCCGAGGCCGCCTTGGACATGGCCTCGGCGCGCTTCTGGGCGTTGAGGCGGTGTCCACGAGCGAACATCGGCACGGGAATCGTCTTGGCGATGTTCTTCTTGTAGGGAATCAGCGGATGCGGGGCGGGATTGAACTCGCCGAGCTCCACCAGCGAAGAGGAATGGGATGTACGCGTGGTGAGACGCAGGAAGCAGGGAACTTCGTACTTCTCCGAAATCTCGAACGCCGCCTTCGTCATGTCATAGGCTTCCTGAGAATCGGACGGCTCGAGCATCGGGGCGCGGGCGAATTTGGCGAGATTGCGGTTATCCTGCTCGTTCTGGGACGAGTGCATGCCGGGATCGTCCGCAACACACACCACCATGCCGCCAGTCGCGCCGACGTACGTGAACGTCATGAGCGGATCCATCGCCACATTCAGACCCACATGCTTCATCGCAGTAAGCGAACGCGCACCGGCCATGGAGGCGCCTATCGCAGTCTCCATGGCGACCTTCTCGTTCACCGCCCACTCGCACTTGACCGTATCCTTGAACTTCGCGACGTTCTCGAGGATTTCGGTGGACGGAGTGCCGGGATAGGCGCTCGCGACAACACAGCCGGCTCCGGCGGCTCCATGAGCGACCGCCTCGTTTGCAGAAAGCATCTTCTTCATCTTCATTCTCTCCAAAATAAAATTTCAGGTATTATATCATACTGAGACCGCATCAACCGAAAAACCTGCCGCCCCACACCGTTCCCGTCAAAGTCTTCCGGAGGCATAGCGGTCGTGTCCGGAGAAATCCTTCTCGATCTTGATATCCGTGAATCCATACGACTCGAAAAGTCCCTTCAACGCCTCGCCCTGACCATCACCGATCTCAAAAAAGAGCGCGCCGCCGGGTTTCAGGACATTCATCGCATCCCCGATGAAACGCTCATAGAAGTCAAGGCCGGAAACACCGCCATCCAACGCGCTTCGCGGCTCGTAGTCCTTCACACGCGGATCGAGAGTTTCGCAGTCCGCCGTCGTTATGTACGGCGGATTGGATACTATCACGTCCACAGACTCCGGATCGAACTCGTCAAGTCCATCGGCGACAGCCAGCTTGACGATTCCGTCCAATCCACACTTCGCGGCGTTTTCACGGGCGAGCGTTATGGCTTCTGCGGAAATGTCGGTGCCGAGAAACACACCCTTGCCGAATTCCTTGGCAAGACTCAGTATTATGCAACCGCTGCCTGTACCGACATCAACAACAAACGGAGCCTCCGTTCCATTGTCCCCATAGACGGTTCTAAGATGCTTAAGAACGCGCTCGACCAGATCTTCAGTTTCCGGACGAGGTATAAGAGCCCGTCTGTCGCACTTCAATGTGAGTTTGCGGAAATCCCATTCTCCGAGCACATGCTGCACCGGCTCTCCATTGGCAAGGCGCACCATGCCTCTTCTCATTGCCTCCAGATGGGGTTCCGGCACAACTTTATCCATGCTTGAGACAAGAAAGCCCCGTCCGCACTTCAGCAGACGCGCAGCGAGCAGTTCAGCGGCAATTTGCGGATCCGGAACATTCTGCCGTTCAAGATAATCTGCAGCAAGACTGATTACATCTTTCCAGACTGTCTGTTTACCATGATTCTCCGCCATACTGCCTTCCCGTCTTTCAAAACAGCCAAAGAACAAACCAAACCGCCGCCATCACGCCGAAAACCACCAGGAAACGCGTCTGTCTGCGCGATCTGGCCATCTCCTGACTTGTACAGCCGAAAGCGCTTACGCCGCCGCTTCTCAGATAACGGAAAAGCTTCTTCCCCTCATCATCATCTATCTGCCACGGAACATCGACCGATGTGTACTCATGGTCCATCGAGACAAGCTCTGTGAGAATTCGCTTTTTTCTCCACATGGCAGCATCGCCAGAATTTTTTAAGGAAGCTTGATGACCTGACCGGCCCTAACCCGTCCATCGGAGGAGATGATTGTCCTGTTGGCGTCGCGTATATCGCGCCACTTGCGGTTCGTACCGTAGAACTTGGCGGAGATGCGCATAAGGGTATCCCCCTCTTCAACAGTGTATGTTTCCGGAATGGAACGTTTCTGCTCCTTCCGGTCGTCCTTCTTCTGGAAAGGATTGTCGACAGTGTTCTTGGAAGCCACTGTCTTTGTCTTTGGCTGCTGCACATCGGAATCATCCTGCGATGGCGCAGAAGCGAGAGTTGGCGGCTTTGCCGTGCGCTCATCCTCGTCAAGCATGGCTCTGAGGCTCTTGATTTCGCTGGATGAAATTCGCCGGCCACCATCATCATCGTCATCCAACAGCTGAGCGTCAGTAGGTCTAAGGCTCTTTTTGGGTGCTGTCGCGACGCCCGTGTCATCGGCAATGCCTTTAGTCTTTTCAAGCATCTTGGCCTTCATCTCCACGGTCTTCTCCAATGACGCAATCCTGCGATTCGCCATTGCAAGATCATCTGAAACCTTCGCAAGTTTTTTGCCGCACTGACGATGCTCTGCCCTAAGCGCCTCAAGCTCTGCGGATATCTTGCTCTCGACGCCGGCCTTTGTCATTGCGTCCACGGCATAGCGGGTCTCGCAACCTTTTATCCGGTCAAGCGCCACCGCGGCCTTCTCCGACTCTGGACGGATCAGACAATAAAGACGATAATGGATCATGGCTCCAAGATAGTCTTTTTTGACGTCCTCGAGAAGAGCCGCGAGCTGAAAATGCGCGTTGCCGTTCCCCGGCTCCGCATGAACCACATCCTGAAACCCCTTTATGGCGGAATCGATGCGACCGGCCTGCAACTCCGCCATTGCCGCAGCATAATGGCGTGACGCCCGATCTACACGATCAGAGGCAGACATTTCAGCCTGCCTGCAGCCGAAAGAAAAAGCCAAGGCAACGCAGCAAGCAACCATACCTGCCGGAAACTCAATCCTTCTCTTCATCGTCAT
>JAGBFY010000019.1 GCA_017936245.1 Kiritimatiellia bacterium | reverse complement strand
GGCTCATTCCTTTGTCGAGTTGGGCTTCTGCGCGTCGGTCACCCTCCGCACAGCCAACCTTCCTAACGGCATGTCGTTTTCGTTGCCGTACAGCTTCCTTTCATTCTGTTAGCTCTGCCGAGCTTTGCTTGGCGCACCATCGCCATTCTCCTTTTCTGTTCAGTATCTTTCGACCACAATCTCACGCGGCTTGAACGTACGGCTGACGCATACGTCCTTCCTGTGCGGAACCCGGAACTTGACAGTCTGCGGATCATCGGTTGTGTTGACGGCTGACAGCACACTCTTTCCGGCACGATCCTTCCACCACGTGCCTGTCACAACCGCGACATCCCCCGTATATGCAGTTTTCGTCCATGTCCCCTTCCAGACATGCGTACGCATCTCAAGCGGACTTACCGGACGCAGCTCGTCTTCAAGTGTTCCATACACAAACAGATCTCTATTCGCTTCCCGCGCCCGGGCAAAAGCCACAGCAGCCTCGGCAGTCCGCTTTTCCGTTCCCCAGCGGTTCGGGTACCAGTCGTCGCTCCAACCGTTCACGACGCCCCAAGTGAACTCGCGGGCCATAAGCGCAAATGTAGGATCGAACGCCTTGCGGGCACTCTGACGCGTACCGAAATAGATGGCGTATCCGGAATAGACAGCAGGAAAGAACGGCACATCTTCACCAGTGGCGGCAGTCACAACAAGCTGTCCATCGCACACGTCCATATAACATTCCGCAGTCCCCTCGGTCGTGAGAGCGATATTCATCGGAGCATACCTGTCATGCTCCCGCTTCAGGAATGCGCGGTAACCGTCCGCCCACCACGATCCGCCTCCGACAGTATGACCATGATTAGGGTTGAAGCACAGCCTGTAGCCCGCACATCCTATCTGATCGTAATAGATTGCATTTGCTCCCGCCTCCTTGAATGTCCGCTCCGTGAACTCGCTCATGGCATCCTGCCAGTTCTTGGCGAACGGACACATAACCGCAAAGTCGTGCCGTCCGTATGCCTTGTCTCCACCGTACGGATCAGGATAGAATCCTCCGATCTGTTTCATACAGGCATCAGATTGAGCATAGCGGAAAGAGATGAGCTTCGTATCCCAAAGCCGTCCATTAGTATACGGCATTACCGTAATTCCGCACGAACGGAAATAGTCCGCCAATTCCGGCACTTTAGGTTTCACCGGAAAATATTCAGGGAAGTTGAGACACATCCCGCCTGAATGCCACTTGTACCAGCGAAGTCCGAGAGTGACGTCAGGCATATCTTTCCTGACGCGAGAGACCCAGTTGCTCATCCCCTGCGGAGTCTCCATATACCAGGAAAGCCAGATCGACGGTTCCAGCATGGACTTCGGAAAATCAGTCCGGGTGGCGATAGGGCCTTTCGCCGCCCACTTCTGCTTCAACGCCCATCTGCGGTAGCGTTTCGCCACCTGCCACCAGTCACCCTTGAATGCGCCGATCACGACCGGATAACCCGGATCCCTGGCAGCCTTTCCAATGACGCCTGCATTCTCCACCGGAGTGGTGAACCATGCGTCCACATCCCACACGAACATACGTTTGATGCGGGCGTCGGCATCCTCTGCCGCATAGTACATTCCTGAATTTCCGGTCATGAACGCAGCCACCGGCGGATAGTAGCTCGGATAGGCAAACTCCCCCCACTGGCATTGCCTGTTACGGCTCTTGCCGTTATATTTCTTGAGAAGCCTCGCTCCAAGATTCTCGTAAGGCATCAGCACATCCGCCTCGCCCGGACGCACAACATTGCGCAGACGCGGATACATCGTCTCAAACAACGCCCACTTCGTACTGCGGTTCTCGACAGAAATCCTCCAGACGCTGTCAGCCGCCCCCTGAGGCAGCACAACGCTTGCAATCACATCCACATATCCGGAATCATCATCCGGCAGCCTTATCCCCTGCCAGACAAATCGAGTTTCATCACCATTCTTTTCCACTCGTTTAACCTCTGCCGCCACATGATTGTCAATAACAACTTTCCTTACCTGATTATCGCCGCCAACCCTTGAAAATGTAAGAGCCCAAAAATTCGATGATGCCATTGCGTCGCAATAGACAAATCTGGCGCCATCGCCAAGCTTGCTTTCAACTGATACAATACCGAACCCGGCTTCGGCAGACGCGCTCTCTATACGGAGCGCATCATTCTCCAGCACATATCCAAAACATGCCTCATATGCAAGGAGCGACATAAACGCACCTGTCAGAGTTCTCAACTGACGTACACATTTCATAATGGTTCTACTCCTACTCATATGCAGTGTCTCCTTCTCTTTTTGAAACGCCTCTCATTTTAGCAAATTCCTTCTGTTTCTAAAATGTCACCGATATCCTACTTTTGGAGGGTACCAGTAACATCCACAATCTGATACAATCTTACCCATGAGATTGATTTTGCCATCATTGCTGCTTATATGCATCACAGTCCGGGCAAACACCGGCACCACTGTGAGTTGCATTGCGGAGCTTTCCAAATACACTTCAGAGGCTCCCGCCAAAGGTGTTACATTTGATATCGTTGCCGAAGTGACATTCCCTTACACCAACAGTCTTAATTCGTTCACCGTCAAAGACACCTCAGGTTCAATATCTCTCAGCGACGAAAGAACAGACCGCAGAAAAACTCCTGTTGCGGCGGGAGATATCGTACGTGTTCAGGGCATTACGGACGACACCATATACGGAGTCATTTATCCAGGATGCAGACAATTGGCTAAACTTTCCCATAAGATGCCGCACCCCCCTGCCGCCGTCTCGGCATTGGATTTCCTAAACGGCAAATACGACCATCAACCTATACTCATCAAGGGATTGATAAGAGATGCATTCAAGGATGAAATTGATCCTGAAGTTACATTCCTCATTCTTTCAAGCGACAATCATTCAATCTATGTCGTATTCAATTCCGATGAGTCCGACAGCACATTTTTCAATCGCTTTGTGGGTGCTCAAGTTGCAGTGGAAGGATTATGCCGTCCCACTGCGCATGGGACACGTCGCCAGATCGGACGATTTATCAAGGCTGAATCCATAAATTCAATCAAAATACTCACACCACCCGCATCTAATCCATTTGACATTCCAGACATTAGCGAATCAAGCCACATGAGGGCGCCTGAACTGACTTCCCTTGACAGAAGACGCACATCTGGATACGTAATCGCCGTAATGCACGGAGGCAATATACTCCTTAAGACCTTAAACGGCAAAATCGTAAGGGCGGATCTCGCAAAAGATTCTTTGCCGCATCATGGACAATGCATTGAAGTGGCCGGACTTCCTGAGACCGACTTATACAACATCAATCTATCCCGTGCCATATGGCGTTCAGTTGAAGGACCGCCTTTCTGTGAAATACCGCCGACAAATGTCACCGCATCCTTTCTGATGGCAGACACTCAAGGCAGACTGCGCATCAACACCGCCTTCCATGGTAAAAACATTCGAATCCGCGGCCTGGTACGCAGCCTTCCTGCAATAGGCAACAACGACGGATGCCTATTTATGGAAAACGAAGGATACATAATTCCTGTTGATATAAGTAATGCTTTCGAATCTCTTGATGATATCGGTGCAGGATGTAAAATAGAAGTCGTCGGAACCTGCGCAATGATGATTGACAACTGGAGACCGAGCGCCCCATTCCCCCGTGCCAAAGGATTCAAGATTGTTGTACGCAAATCAAGCGATATAGCCGTTCTTTCCCACCCGCCCTGGTGGACTTCTGGACGTCTTCTTGCTGTGATAGGCGGATTGCTTGCGGCATTGTCGGGATTCTTCGTATGGAACCGTTCTCTCAACCGACTCGCCGAACGACGGGGGAAGGAACTTACGGTTGAAACCATTGCACGGGTAACCGCAGATCTGAAGGTCGGTGAGCGCACTCGCCTTGCAATAGAACTGCACGATTCGCTGTCACAGAACCTTACTGGCGTATCGCTTGAGATTGCCGCGGCAACGTCTCTTGCCCCCAAGGGCGCCGATCTTACGCTTCAACACTTGGATATAGCAACTAAGACCCTGAAATCCTGCCGTGATGAACTCCGCAACTGCATATGGGACCTGCGCAACGACGCGCTTGAACAAGCTGACATGAATGATGCGATCAAACGGACGCTTAATCCACATGTAAACGGCGTAAACCTTGCTGTCCGCTTCAATGTACCGCGTGAAAGACTTTCCGACAATACCACACATGCCCTTCTGAGAATAATTCGCGAACTCGTACAAAATGCCGTGAGGCACAGCAATGCCGCCAACATACGCATAGCGGGAAAGCTTGATGATGAACAGCTGCTGTTCTCTGTATCAGATGATGGATGCGGATTTGACCCCAACAATGTTCAAGGAGTGCATCAAGGTCATTTTGGT
>JAGBFY010000136.1 GCA_017936245.1 Kiritimatiellia bacterium | reverse complement strand
TAACGTCAAGCACCTCTCCACGGACAGTTAACTGTTTCATGGAATCACTGGCTGCGGCTGCCTCACATTTTCGAACCACGGCAGATACCCTATCTGCATCACGTCCGCAGAAGAAAATGTTTCGCACGCCTCGTCTTGCGCACTCAACGGCAAGAGCCTCACCGATACCGCTCGAGGCCCCTGTTATCAGAACGGTATTTGGATTTTTAACATTACACTTCATTGCAACATCCTCTCAGGCAACGTCAAAGATTTGTGTGTTCCTGGACTCTTAAATGTGATGGAAAATTAATGAAAAATCATTACGGCATTGTATCCTTCATACCTAAAGCAAGATACTTCGAGCGGGCGTAATCGTAGTATTTGAGATCGACTATCGCCGATTCCGGAATTCCGATGGAGTTGAGATAACGGTGGCGGGCGGCGAGATCGGCACCGTCAGTACAGTTCGGCACCGAAAGGCATCGCACCTCGATCTTCGCCTTCGCCGCAACAAGACGCTCAAGATTCTTCTTTATGATACGGTTCGACACCTTGGTGAACTTCTTGTGCAATGCGTCGTTCTTGGCTTTGTAATCAGGAAGCCACATATCAACATACGGAAGCAGAGCCTCGATCGCCGCTGGCGGTGCGTAAAGCGAGGTATCCATGCAAGTATGCAGCCCCGCCACTTTGAACTTTCTGAAAAGCTCGACCGCCCATTCCCAGAATAACAGCGGTTCGCCGCCTGAAAGCGTAACACCGCCGCCGGACTCGTCATAGAAAGCTTTGTCCTCAAGCGCCTTTGCGACAATATCGTCCATAGACATCGGCTTGCCGTAGAGCTTCAGCGCCCTCGTCGGACACGTCGCCTCGTCCATCGTGCATTTCGCACACTTTCGGCACAGATGCTGAAATCTCGCCCACTGCGGCTTGGAGGATAACGACTCGGGATTATGGCACCATATGCACCTTAACGGACACCCCTTCACAAAGAACGTGGTGCGTATCCCAGGCCCGTCATGAATGGCCATGCGCTTCGTATCAAGCATCAGAGGCGTTTTAATCTTCCTGCCGCCATCAGCCAGCATCGGGCTGACGGCAAACGCCGCCGCAGACGACATAAACTCTTTTCTCGTCATCCTCATATTAACATCCTTCCTCCAAACAGTGGAATTTAGGTCTGACCTGTTTTCCACTGTTTGGAGATTCTATTTCATCAGATTATCGGCGCGGCGGATGTAGGCATCCTGTTCTGCACGGGGAAGATCGTTCCAGCGGACGTTCCATCCGCACACACGCACCTGGAGATTCTCGTACTTCTCCGGATGCTTCTGTGCATCACGAAGCTCTTCCGCATCAAACACGTTGAACTGGATCACAAAGCCGCCGTTGTCGAAATAGCGGTTGATGAGGACTTTCATGACCTCAAGACCCTTGTCTCCCGACACCGTATAGGGCAGAAGCATCACATCAAGCGGAAAATCGCCCGGGAAATCCATGGAGTCGAGCGCGGATAGCGTATTGATGAGAGCTGTCACGCCTTCTGTATCCACACCCATGGTAGGCGAAAGATTCTTGGAGAACTCTTCACCCTTGAATCTTCCGTCGGGCGTTGCACCTGTCCTCGCCCCCTGAACCACAAACTGACGGGCATTGTGTCCACTCATACCGAATCGGCCACCGCGGGAATTAGGCCTGCTGTTCACAACAGCCGACAGGCTCTTCGATATCTCACGCGCCATTCTGTTGACCTCGATGTCGTTGTTGCCCCATTTACGTTTTGAAGCGAGCATCCTGAGCCGGAGATCGTCGCGCCCCTTCCAGTTGTCCGCCATAAGCGATCCGAGTTCCCTGAGAGACATTTCACGCTTCTCGTAAACGATTTCCTTGATTGCGATCAGCGCATCCATTGCGGTACCGAATCCGGAGAGGCACGTACTGGTATTGTTGCCGGTGCGCGTACCGTTTGCCATGGCATCCTTGCCGGTTTTCACGCTGTGCTCCCCGGCCAATGAGGCAACGAGCGCAGGATTGACGTCGTCAAGATGCTTCTCAAACTCGTAGAAGAAATCGCCGACGCACTTAGCGGTGGCGCAGGCGCGCGCAATGTATTCCTTCTTGAAAGCGGCGAAGTCCGGCGCATCGAATTTTCCGTCTTTCGCGTCCGTAAGAAGCAGCTCGACCACCTTGACGAGATTCACATGTCCGCCCTCGAGCCCATTGCCGGCCTCCGGGGTGGAAAACTCATAGCATCCGCGAGTCACAAAACGGCGCGCCTCGTCTGCCGGATAGCCACGGTGTTCGAGAAGTGCGCGGCATGACTTTTCCCCGATGAAGGAGAGCGACCTGTGACGGCGGGCCATGTCCAGAGTCTTCTTAAGGATCGCGTCCGGCGTGTTGTCGGCGACCTTCATGTGGAATTTGGGACTCGGAAGATTGCACTCGTCCATGACATCGAGGATTATAAGCGAAAGCGGATTGTATTCCGTCGAGCCGTCGGCCTTCGTGCCGCCCATCGTCACCGGCTGTCCCCAGTAGTTGTCGATCGACCCCCACTGCCACAGGAAGTGCTTGAACTGCTCGCGGAATTCAGCCTCGGTCGTGCGTCCTGCGGCAAGATCCGCCTTGTAGTACGGCCAGAGAGTCTGATCGATGATCGAAAGCGAACGCGCCTGAACCGCTTCAAAATGTTCGCTCAGAACGAAGTAAAGGTAGATGAACTGCATCACATCGTACGCGGTCTGAGGTGCCGAAGTCTTCAGACGGCGGAAGCATTCCGCCTGGCGGACGGCGCGTGCGCCGCCGCGCTTTTCACCCTGCGCCGCGAGACGGTCGAGAAGACGATCTATGGCATCCGAGGCCATGCCGACAGCCTTGTAGTACGGTTTATCCTTCCAGTTGTCGTGAAGACGCTTCTTCATGCCCGGGAAGCCAAGGGAAATTACCTTGTCCCATTCCGGAATGATGTGGTCGAAGTCCTTCCAGACCATCCATTTGCCGATTCTGTTCCCTTCATTTATCTCTTGTCCTATAGACGGATAGAATTGCGCTCCGATTTTACCGTTTCTGCGCCAGATTACGCTCGACAAAGGTCTTTTGTAGCGATCCCAGCAGGCAAATGCGGGGAACCAATCATAAGGAGATACGTCAATTGCGATATTATCGCACAAATAGGCGAAACACCGGGCTTTGACGACGTTCCACGGCTCGACCGGTTCAAGTTCCCCGGCAAGCTTCAGAACGTCGGCACAAGCAGTTGCATTATCTATACCGGTCGAACGGTCGGTTACATCACAACGCCATTTCCACTCGATATACCGCGCTTCATTCGTCAAAGTCGAAAGCGGCGGCGGTTCTGGCGGTTTAGGAACCCACCCTTCGCCACGGGCGAAGGACACGGCCGGAAAAGCCGCCAGAAGAGCTATGACAAGGATATTCTTATTCTTCTTATTCATGATGCGTAATTATACCATGATTTTCCATTTTTCCGATTCCATCCGTTTCACGTCCAGAGTTTCTGCGAAAGACCACGAAATTCGATTGTTTATAAACCATGGACATGGTCAATGCGGAACCTTCCCCACAAAGCAACGCCAATAAACTCACGGAGCCTCATACCATTCCTCTCACAATCCATCTACCACCGCATTTTGCGAAATGCGGTGGTAAGAAAAACGCTCTCAAACATCGTAAGAGAATTGAACACCAAACATGGGGAAAATGAGAAATCATTACGGCATTGTATCCTTCATGCCGAGAGCAAGATACTTGGAGCGGGCGTAATCGTAGTATTTAAGATCGACTATCGACGACTCCGGAATGCCGATGGAGTTGAGATAGCGGTGGCGGGCGGCGAGATCCGCGCCGTCCGTACAGTTCGGCACTGAAAGGCAACGCACCTCGATCTTCGCTTTAACCTCAACCAGCCGTTCAAGGTTCTTCTTTATAATACGGTTCGACACCTTGGTGAACTTCTTGTGCAATCAGATATTTTACACCAATTGTGAAAGTAATGTTGTCACAGGAATCACAATAGGTTCAGTATAAGAAAACGCATCAACAGGCTCAAACGGCCAATCGAACACGACTTGAAAAGCATACTGAGCCCCTGTCTGCTTCTGGAAATGCGCCAAGGATGGGGATAATGACCTATCCGAAGTCTTCACCTCCACCATAAACCATGGCTCACCATCTTTGGTAATTAGAAAATCCACTTCTCGTTTCTGCTTGTCGCGCAGGTAAAAAAGATCATAATCCCCCAATCCAATATCTGTCCAGAATTCAACAGCCTTAAGCAAATGACAAGCAACTATTGTCTCATTGCGTTTACCGACATCCGTGATGCCCGACCAATCCCGTAAATACCATTTGGGAGTCTTACGAATTCCATTGGCAATATGACGCGACCATGGCTTCAGGCAAAAGCCATAAAAGAAAGATGACAGTGTCGAAATCCAATTGCGAATCGTAATTTCGTTCATCTGAATCTCTGCACCTAGAGATGCATACGAAATCTGTTCCCCCGAACGTTCCGACAGAATACGTGCCAACGACTCAATCTGATCTATTTCACGAATTGCCGTATCCTTGCGAATATCTTCGCGAACAAGCTGTTCAAACCTGAGCCTCTGCCAGCGTCGCAGAAACATGATATCTCCTCTGGCATAAGGCTCTGGGAACCCTCCGAACTTCACAAGATGATTCCACATTTCTTCAGGCAGTGAATCAATCGGAGCACGGATTTCGGTTTCTGCTACATCCGTATGGATAATTTCCCCAAGTGAAAATGGGTGCATACGATAAGGAAAATAACGCCCCATCAAACTGTCACCACCACGTTTGTACACGTTAAGACGCGCACTACCCGTTACAAGAATTTTTGTTTTCTTTCCGTATCCGTCAAAAAAACCCTTGAGGAATCGTTTCCAGTGCTTATAATGGTGAAGCTCATCAAATGTCAATATAGGTTGAACTTTGCACGCCTGTTCTAATCCGGTGACTCTTGCCACCTCTTCTTCTCCAGACAATATTATATCTCTATCTGAGCCCTTATCCCAATTCAAATAGCACGTTTGGAAGCATTCACACAAAGTTGTTTTTCCCACCTGGCGCGGACCTGACAAAAATACCATCTGGCGCTCATTCTCCAAATGGCGTTTGACAACACTCTCATATATTCTCGATATGGCTTTCATGCCTCAAATTATAGCAAATACGTCAAACAAGAACAATACCAAACCATACTATATTCTGTTTTGGTAATTACCGTTCCATACTTAGGTATGCTTTGGTAATATATCTGACAAACACGTGACAGCTCCAGCCATCACCACCGCAACGGCAAACAATATCAGTTGAAAAGCTTTTCTCAAGATTATAGTGCGGACGAAATCCTATCCCATCCATTTACATTAACCCAAACCATACAACGCGCAGCTTGCGCGTTGCATTTTGTAGGGTCTGTCCCCACAAGAATCCTATGCACCTCCAAAACCACGCTACTTTACAAAACAACCCGATTTACAAGTGAAATTATCACTCTTCTCAGGGTGTCTCCCCAGCTATTCCCCAGCTATTCCCCAGTTATTCAACAGGAAAATTGAATCACCTTATTAGAATATCTCGTCTGGTATCGTTCAAAAAAGGTTATTTAATGACAATTTTCAGGCTTGGGCTGGTGGATGCAACAGTCAACACTGCGAGATCACCCCTCTTACTGACAGAATAAGGAATCGTCTTACCCGTACGTGCGGAAATGACTCGCGGACAGCCTGTAATAGACGCGGCTGCGAGCACATCTGTTTTTGTGCCGAAGTCAGCATCGAAAATGACCGTAGCTCCTGTAAGATTGATCGATACCTCGGGGATTGAAATAGACGACCCACCAGTAAAACGATAGGTCTTGGGCATTCCGGTGAAATTTCCCGCACGAAGTTCAACATTATTGCCCGATGTGGCTGAAAGTCCGCCAAGACCGCTGAACTCAATCACGGAAGGCATAACCGGGGTAATCGGTTCGAAAACGCCACCCGAAACTACAACACTTCTGCCGTTTAAAACTTCACCGGCTTTAAGCGCACCGTCTAGAATCTCAACACCCATAACTTCAGGCAATGCGGACGTCAAAGTAACTGCACGGAATGTACCGTCAGGATCTTTAGCCGCAAATCTGAGTTTTCCATCCGAGCCGGGCTTTGCGGCACCTGTGACGATATAATCATTTCCGAATGTTCCGAAAGCAACTCCGTCAAACACATCGGAATGTCCTTCAGCATAACCGGTTTCACCGAAAGACACACGACCTTGCCCTTCAAAGCGAATCGGTCTTTCGTATTGGTTCAAGTAACTACGGATATGAAGCTGTCCGGCAGCAGAGAGATTGACATGAGAATCCTCGCCCGAAGCCCCGATATCCGGCACAGATGTGAGACCTTCCTTGACCGCAAATATCTGCCCGTTAGGAAGTTCCAGTCTATTTGCCACTGTATTAGTGCCACAAATCTCAAACACCTCCCGAGTAAAACCTGCCGTATCCAGATAATCAAATGCCGCATTTGCGGAACCGCTCAGTGTCTGACGCACAAATGCTCCGCCCAGGCCATACACAGCCCCTTTCCATGTATGGATGTTACCTCCGGAAAGCATACCGGCATGTACCGTACCGAGAGGGCCGAGCGGACGATTGCCGCGCGGAGCAAGGGTTTCCGACACGTTCAACACATCTATCGACACACCGCCTCCCACCCAAGGCTCAAAGTTTTCCTCGCAAACGACTGGCGCCGATATATGAACGACTGCTGTTTCAGAAAGATTGTCTATCGTTGCAACCTTTACGGCATTGCCTGTGAACTCCACGGTATTTGAACCGCTTCCGGCGAAATACAGCCCTTCAAAATAAGTGCCGTCCTCATAATCGTTCACGATCACGCCAGGAGTTGGATCACGAAAATATAGTTTAGCTCCAGAAGTTGGTGCAACACCTCCAATCCAATTTCCGGCATGCGACAGATATCCATCGGCAGTTGCACCCTTCCAAACAAATATATCCCCACCATTCGCCGGAATGAGCATCGCTGAAACATTCTTAAGACCATATCCACCATATCCAGAACCGCTGTCACTGGT
>JAGBFY010000135.1 GCA_017936245.1 Kiritimatiellia bacterium | reverse complement strand
GGACGGCGGCAACCTGACGCTTCGGGATTCCGGCATTGTTGCGCCCGTTTATGAGAGCCATCACCTGTTCGTAGGTGAAGCGCACCTGCGAACGGATTACCGTCTTTGCGAATCTGCGGGCGATGCAGCGTCCGTTGCGGTCAAAGGTAAGAAACGCAGAGAACGCAAGCCTGTCCTCTCCCGGCACCAGCGAACACACACCGTTGGAGAGAGCCTCCGGCAGCATCGGCACAACACGGTTCAGAAGGTATACGCTCGTGGAACGGCGGCATGCCTCGCGGTCGAGCGCTGATCCAGGAGTCACGTAATGTGAAACATCGGCTATATGCACCCCAAGGATGCGGTTGCCCTTGCGGTCCTTCTCAATCGACAATGCATCGTCGAAATCCTTCGCCGTGACCGGATCGCACGTAAAGATGAACTTCTTCCTGAGATCGAGCCGATCCTTCCGCCATTCAACCCCTGCGGCTTCGATGCGCTTAGCCTCATCCAGCACCACCTTCGAAAAACGCTCCGGAAGGTTATACTGTTTCATGACGGCCTTGATGTCATCTTTGGCAGTATACCCCTTCACAAGCGGAAGTTTCTCCCTTTTCTCGCCCCTTATATCTTTCTTTATCTTTTTCACGCCTGAAATTATACCATATGAAACCGAAATGTGCAGTTTCGGTTTATGGAAGTGATCAGGGGAATTTCCGTCAAATGCGCTCGATTCTCACATGGTCGAACCTGATGCGCCCAACGTAACCCTCGCGTATGAGCAGTCAGTACCAATGTGATGCGCTTGACTTTTCAATGTCGATCACATACCGAATTGAACCGGAATCGCCATCTACGAACCGCAACTGCATCCGTTCCGCCCAAAACTGCAAGCGGCGTTTCAAGCGAAAGAAGCATCGGCTAGTATTTTTTCACCTCGAACGCTCCGGCCTTCATTCGCGCCCGTGCCTTCTCAAAATCATCGTCTTGAATTGCAGAAGCCTTACGCATGGTGACCGGAAACCTTTCCACTAGGATCCGTACCTTTTCTGTCTGAGGTTCCGTTTGCCCTTACTGTGCCATCCACAACAACAGGACCATTCCGTGACAGCTGCGTCACCGTCAATAAAGACAACTACTTTGAGACTGATGCGAAAGAAGAAACGGCAAAAACAGAAGCCCACAGATATCCGTGGGCTTCTGTTTTTGCACGACTATATTCTTCGCATTAGGCGACGGTGCCGCCAGCGGCCTCGATCTTGTATGTCCGTGCCCGTCCGCCAAAAGCCCGTGGCAGGGTCACGCGTCCCGCGTGACCGCTGTCCGTGTGCCGTCCATCAGAAGTCCGAGGTAGGGCGGTCGCCCGTCAGAAGTCCGTGGCATGCCCGTCGCAAGTCCGCCGCGCCGTCGCCGCCCATCTTGGGATAGCTGGATTCGTCCAAGTCTGACCTATGCCCGCCCGTCGCCCGTCCGTCAGAAGTCCGTAGGCAAGCCCATGTGCCGTCCGTCGCGCGTCTATGGTAGGGCGCGTTATCCTTAACGCGCCGCCAGTCCGTTTCCAGTCCGTGTGCCGCCCGTCAGAAGCCCGTGGGCCCGTCCGTGTGTAGTCCATTTCCCGTCCGTGGCAAGTCCGCCTCGTGTCCGTAGCAAGCGCGCACAGAGAACGAACGGCGAGCGAACGATGCGCGAACGCCTAACGAACGCCGCCGCGCCATCTTCCCCCGCGCACCAACGACGAAGGTTCGCTGTCCGCCTCCCCTCGCGCCGTAGCTGGTCCGTTCACGGCAGATGCATTGTTCATTTCACTTAAAGGATGCGAACTGCCTGAAGAAGCATTTCAGGGTCTGTTCCCGTAATTTCTAGAGGTGGTCTTTAGCTAATCCCTAAGATAAACATGACGAATTCAAGACAAGCACAGACTTGATCTTCGCATAATTATCGTCTGTAAATCGCTCCAACCGACCAGCAAGATTCCGAACACAAGCAAGATTAAAATTTTCAGGGCGCTTGCAAAATACATAAAATATCTTCTGTGGAAACTTATTGGCGGCAGACACATCATTCGACAGCAACTTAGTAAGGTCTCCCAATTTGACAGGACCATCTTTACACGGCAAATCAATCAGAATGTCGCGTAGTTCATCCTTCCCAAAATTACTTGAGAATGGGGTCCCATCAAGAATCTCAAAATCAAATTGAAGTCCATTCTCGGCAGCAAAATCCTTGAAAAGTCTGATAAAACTGAGGTATGTCTCTAGCGCTTCCACTCGGCGTTCCTGTCGCTGACGCAATATCCGATCACTTTCCACCTTCACCTTTTCGGCAGCCTTATTCTTATCACCTTCTTGAAGATTCAGGGTTTCTTCGGAAATGCGATGTGGCGTCAGTGCAAAAATGCTCTTGTTGAACGTCTTATAAAATTCAATAAGCGTCTGCCTTTTGTCTGGCGCCCAACCTCCAAACAATGCAAAGAATTCCGCTTCCGACTTCCAAAGCGGAGCATACCGATCTCCTCGATCAAGAAAGCGTCTGCAGGCATCTCCATCTGAATTCTTCATAAGGAAAACGATGTCATCGTCGCACAAGTATCTGACGCGCAATCCTGAAACAAGCATCGTGCCGTCAGAGCCAAGACTTGCTTCGCCAAATACCCCTGGGTATTTTCGCTGGACTTCGGTGATTGCATCTTTTATCAGTTGCATCTCATAACCAATGGCGGGATGCCCTTGTATCCACTTGCGTTCAGAATCATGGGCAAAAACCACATTTTCAAGAACACTTACTGATTGCTTTGAATAAACAACCTTATATCCATTAGACGGAAGATTTTCGATTCTGACACCATTCAGCAACCGACGATAGTCAACTAAGACAGACTCAAAACCCGTGCAAGAGGCATCACGGATCAGATAATCTAACCTATCAACATCAACAATGGAGGAGTTCAACAAGGAAATCAGGCAATTAAGAAAGGAATAATTGACATGATCACCGTTCTCGCTTAGGTCATCTTCTACACCTGATTCCCTTGTATACACATATCCTGTCACTGCACGTGCAAAAAAATCCTTTTCTGCCTCGGTCTTGAACAAGCCCTCAATTTCTCCAAACTCTTTCAACCCAACAATCACACTCATCAATTCATGGGGAGCTGCTGTCTTCTTTTGGGCCGCAAGTTTTTCAAATGCTGTATTTCCCAACAACTCTGCAACCCGGCTATGAAGATTCTTCGTCGTTCCATCTGCATCTTTGAAGAACCCTTCCCCTGTGTGCGAAAACGGGGCATGCCCCACATCATGAAGAAGGCAAGCCGTTTCAAATACCGTTAAATACCTGTCATACCGATTACGGGCGGCAATGTCGTCATCCCTAAACATCCTACCGAATGATTCGTTGCGAATACAGGATGTTACTATACGGCCCAGAAAATAAACACCAAGAGAGTGAACAAAGCGGTTGTGCGTCGCAGAAGGATACAACGGCTCATAACTCGTCTGAGCAATGCGACGCAACCGCTGAAAAACAGGCGTATTGATTATTGACCTGACGATGTCAACCGGAACCTCAACATATCCATATACAGGATCTTTAATCGATTTACATCGAACATTCATGCAGCATCAAGCCATTCCTTAAGCGCAACGTCAAAGACCTCTATCATCCGCATGGTGATAGTCGATCTGAAAAATACCCATAAATCATCAACATCTATATTACTCTTCAATAGAACGCCCTCCTCGCCATTCTGAATCGAGAACTCGAAGAAGCGGGAATAATCAGTAAAAAGCTTTTCATTCGCTTCTCGAGAATATATGAGGACTGCATCTTCCCCTTCGTCCTTGAACCGCTTAACAACAATCGTTCCAAGAGAGAGAAGTTGCGAGAACTTCACAAACCGAGACGATCCATCCCGATTTTCTGAACGGGCCTTGTCAAGCAATGCAATAAGCGCATTTGCTGCCAGGTCTTCTATTCCAATGTAAACACACATGGTTTTTCTGTAAAAAAGTTAGTGCACTTAAGATGGCACAAATTATAACATACAACTTAAATAAGAACAACATGATTTCTATTTGCTTTAGGAAGCGAATTTGGTACACCAAATTCGCTTCCTAAAGCAAAATTATTTTTTTGAAATTATACTCTTTTGGAAGTGTTCTGTCAAGCAGAAAATTCATTTGCTGTCATCCGGGTTATACGAATACGTTTTCTTTGCCTACATGCATCTGAATGATTTTTCGAAGGCTACGGTGTTTTGCACGTCCACAAATCTACCAATCTGTAGGACATGAGTCACTGGGAGAACGGTCATTCAGCCCGTTCTCCCAGTGCCACTAGCGACTATCCGCTCACTCCCAGATGGAGACGTGGTGCGCGAGTTCGGTGCCGTCCTCGAAGACCAGCGTCACGGTCGCACCGGCGGAGGGGTCGAACGTGAACGACGCATCCATGCAGACGCCTTCCATCCTCGTCACGGGATCCGCGAAGGTGACCTTCCCGTCCGTCACGGCGAGTTCGGCCTCGCCGTACACATCACTCCAGGATTCGCTCTGGGTATCCTTGAAGTCGAGACGCACCGACTTCACCCCGCCGAGGGCCGAACCGTTGACGGATGCCGCAGCCCCCTTGAAGAGCCTGTCGATTTCGGATTCATGTCCTTCGCTCGTCACCGAGGTGATTCTGGACTTCGGAGCGGAAGGCTCGCCCTTGTCGAGGATTGCCTCGATGGTCTTCGTCTGCGTTCCGGCTTCGGGATCGCCGCAGCGTCCTTCGACCTTGAACGTGATCTCGCGTCCGGCGAACCCGTCGCCGTTGAACGCCGCAGGAAGCGTCGCGTCGATGTGGTCCTCGGCGGATTCGATGACCTCGCACTCGGCCTCGACCGTCTCGCCGGCGGCGTTTTTCGCCGAAGCGGTCACCTTGTCGCCCTCAAGGAGCTGGAGGTACTTGCCGTTGATGCGGAACTTCGCCGCCTGCCTGACGTGCCCGAGCTGACAGCCGTCGGACATTACGGTCACGAGCATGAGCGTCACGCCGTCGTTC
>JAGBFY010000134.1 GCA_017936245.1 Kiritimatiellia bacterium | reverse complement strand
TTCATGATGTCCTTGTACTGCGGGTCGGACGCGAGGTTGTGCAGCTCGCCCGGGTCGTTCACGATATCGTAGAATTCGTCGATGTCGGTGAGGTTCCAGATGTACTTGTACTGCGCGTTGCGGATGCCGCGCTGGGTGAACAGACCAAACTGCTGGCCGTTCGAGGTGAAGACCGCGTAGTCCGGGGTTTCCGTACCGTCGAGGTAATCCGAAACCGGACGGCCGTGACGCTTGCTTTCCGCTTCCAGACCGGTGATCTTTTCGACCGTCGGGGCGATGTCGAGCGTGTTGCAGTTGAACTTTTCGACCACGCCGGTGCCGAGCGTCGGGTGGCGCACGATCATCGGAACGTGTACCACGTCATCGTACAGGATGTAGTGCTTGTCCATCATGCCGTGGCTGCCGCAGGTGTCGCCGTGGTCGGCGGTCAGGATGATGAGCGTGTTGTCGTATTCGCCGGTCGCCTTCAGCGCGTCGATGACCTGACCGATGGCGGCATCCGTCTGGGAGATCATGCCGAAGTAGCGGGCAACGGTCGGCGCGAAGTCTGCCCATGTTTTGCCTTCGAGGTGCCAGTTTTCGATCTGCTTCTTCTGGATGTACGGCTTGTTTTCGAATGTGTCGCCGAATCCCGGCCACGGCGTCATGTCTTCCGCCTTGTACATGGTGTCGAACGGTGCGGACGGACGGCAGGGCAGGTGCGGGTCGGTGATGTCTACCCACAGATGCCACGGTTCGGAGGCGTTGTTTGCTTTGATGAAGTCGGCGGCGGACTTGCAGATGCGGTAGGTTTTGGTGTCTTCGAACGCGATCGGGTTGGTTTCGCCGAACCATCCGTTTGTGTAGTTGATGGAGCCGTACTTTTCGTTGATCTCACGGTTCCATGCGCCGCCGTCGAAGATGGATTCGTAGCCGAAGGCGTTTTCGTTGCCGTACGGGGAAGCGTCCCAGTGACCGGCGAATCCGCATTTCCAGCCGTGGTCATGCAGTTCGCTGACCCATGTGGGGGTATTGGGGTTTGCGCCGTTGGTTTTTACGAAGTTATAGTTGAACAGTGCGCCGATGGAGTCGGGCTGAACGCCGGTGAGCATCGACTGGCGGGACGGAGCGCAGACGGGCAGGGGAGAATAGGCGTTCCTGAAGAACAGGCCGTCGGCGGCGAGGGCGTCGATCACGGGGGTCTTGACCGGGTAGATGCCGGAGAAGCCCACGGAGTCGTACCGGAGCTGGTCACACACGATCAGGAGGACGTTGGGTTTTGACATGGTGATACCTCGTTTATGTATGAAATATTGAATACCAAAGCGTTTCTCTTCTTTTTCTCCTTTATCGAGGAGAAAAAGAAGCAAAAAGAGGAACTCTTATGAAGTCCAGGGTGTTTCGCCGTCTGCGGACGGCGACAAGGGACGCTGTCCCTTGACCCTGCAAGCCTTTGAAAAGGCTTGAGCGAAACTTTTATGCGGACAACGTGCGGCTTGGATTTATCGCATGGTTTCTTCCAGTGCGATTTCCGACCACCGCCAGAGTCTCTGCGGGTCATACTTGACGGTACTGATATCCTTCAGGATCATT
>JAGBFY010000133.1 GCA_017936245.1 Kiritimatiellia bacterium | reverse complement strand
GCCAGCCCTTCAACTGGGCGAACTCTCCATAGCGCGGTCCGCCCTGCGCAAACACATACCTTACGTTGTTGTCACGGAATGTGCGCAGGTTCGGCGCGAGCACATGCACATTGGGAAACGGATGGAAGTAGTGATGCGGACGCATCGTATAATCCCAGATGTACAGGTTCTTCGAAAGCCTGCCCCATCTTTCGAGATCGTCCATGAACGCGGAATTGTGGCGGTCGTCCCTCGCCGCGAGCGGATGCGCGAAACTGCACTCTATCGAGCAGAGGCACGGTATCACATTGTCGTTCGGACGCATGGTCTTGGGCGCCTTGCGCGTATACTGGTAGATGAGCGTCTCGGTTTTCATACCGGGATACCTGGCGGCGACCTTGTCCGCCATACGGTTTATGAAATGAAGAAGCGATCCGGCATGGGAATCTTCCTTGTCGTCGATGGCCTTGCAGTTTACACACTCGCAGAAGTTGTGCCAGTCGCCCTGGGAAACCCCCACAACCATCGTATCCGCGTTTGCCGCGCCGGACTGCTTGCGGGATGCGGCATCCCGTTCCACGAATCCGCAGATGTTCGAGAACGCCTGCTCGAACGCACCGGGATTCGTAAGGCATATCTGGGTCCGTCCGCTACGGCGGACGCCGTTCACTTCACTGAACCAGTCCGGATGCTCTGCAAAGTATTTACCGGACGGCAACACCCTTCCGAACGTATGGCAGTTCCCCAGACCCCGCACGAAACTTATCGCCACACCGCCGAACTTCTCCATCATGTCCGGTGCTCCGTCGCATGCATGACCGTTAACCCTGAGCTTGGACGCAAACTCCGGCGTTTCGCGAACATCCTGCCATGTCGGCATGCGCATCTCAAAGGCGGGCTTCTGCGTGTCATCAAGGTTCGACGGGATTGAGAACCTGTCCTTGCGTGGAATCACCTCATGCCAGCTTGCGTACCATCCGCATCCGCCATACTTTTCGAGCAGTTCGAAAGCCCCATACAGAACGCCGCGCCTTCCGCCGTATATTCCAACAGCCCCATTCCTGACGCGGATCCTGAAGCCGTCGGATCCGTATTCATCCGTCTGGACAAAACGTATTGCCTTACCTGATTCTTTCCCGCCTCCTTCGATGATCGGCAATTTAACGTCAGTCATCTTCCTGATGCATCGCTGAAGCTCCTCGGCAGCGTATCGTACCGATAGACCTGGTTTTTGAGGCAGGACGATTGCGGCATCCGCCGCCTTCCCGCGTTCGCACAAAACCATGTCCGCCGCCCCGTTACAGACAATCGCTGCAACAAAACAGGACATTGTCAAAGCTACCGCTCGTATGTTCATTCGAAACGCTCCATCTTTAACGAAATGCGGGTAAAAACGGGCTGAACCGGAATTTCACCGCCGAATGTCAGCGAACAACAACAGACAATCCCTTACGGAAATCCAGCAGCAGTTTGCCATCCCGCACCGAAAGAACGTATTTACGGCTGTCTACGGCTCCATCCGCATCAACTATGGGAATACCGGTGCAGTCGGACGGAAGCCCTTCCACCGTTTCCGAAGCATCGACGACCACAATGGGTGCGCACCGGTGCGCCTTCCACGAAGTCGGAATTGAGACAGACAGGCTTCCGTCGAAGGAAACATCGCCGGAAAGAACCAACCCCGTTTCGTCTGGATCCGATGCGAATGCAAGTTTGCCGCCGAGCGAAACTTTCGCCCCTTCTTCTGCGACCAGTGTCGCTCCCGCGGAGGAAAGCAACGCGATGCCGACCTTTGTCGAATTGGATTGGGGCATGATGCGGAGAGTGGAATCCCCGCCTAAATCAAGCCTCTCCATATCGATAACGGAAAGCGTCTGACCAGCAAAAGCCTCTCCTGCCATAATCGAAGAAGACGCGTTGTCAGGTACCGTAAGCATAGGAAGTTTTCCGCCCACAACCGCATTCATCCTCATGACTTTCAGCTCCTCGAGCGTTAATGCGGCATAAGACGTTTCCCTGCATAGTGCCGTCACTCCAACTGAAAGCGATCGATTGGTGAATTCTGCATACCTTTCATACCCGTCAAGACCGTTCCATGTTCTGTAACCCGAACGTCCATCCTTGGACAGATCCCGGGCCCCGACCGAAGCAATGAATTTAAACGAGCCGGAAGGATTCCAGATCAAATCCGCACAAATATCCTTCTCCGGCGGAAACGTCGCTGCGCAAAGCGTACTTGCGGTAGCTCCAAACGACTCGGAGTGTGATGCCAACGAGACTCTTTTCCCCGTATTCGTATGATAGGAATAGCTCAACGTCTGATACCCGTAATTCGGATCCCACACGAGATCCATGCCTTGCGACCAAGTGCCGAAGTTGTTGTTGTAATAAGTTCCCGCCCACTTTGCCGCCGAACCGAGCGTGGAAACATTGTTTTGTCCGAACAGAAACGATATGTACGCATGCGCATCCGATCTCCAATAAGGTTCGGACGACTTGAAACGGCATTTGAAGCGCATTGGACGGGACAAGTTGAATGTTTTCTTGCTGATGACCACAGATGCGTTATTCGAAACGGAATCGGTCATCTGAATTCCACCGTCCACAAAGAGTGCGGCATTATTCGTCGTTTCGGCCGTCGACGAAATCCGTGTCACCTTCCGGTGAGACCATTTCTCAGAATCATATATGGAGAAGTCCGCGGCATTGTCGATTTCAGTCCAACCCGGCCCATCGGCATCAGACCTGCTCCAACCGCTGAAATTTGATATTCTGTTTCTTGCCCACGCCATGTCCTTGTCGTCACCCCACCAGCTGGTGTAGGCGGCAAACCCGACATACACGCCATTGGCGAATTTGCGTTGCATCGACGTGAAGTCGTGCGAATAAGAAGCGCTCTTTCCGTCCTGTTCCAATGTGACGGTCATTATACCTTTCATCATCGAAACCGTCACGTCCATTGCCGCATTCAGCTTGATGCCGATCTCTTCCTCGTACATGCTTCTGTACTTGGTCCGCACACTCTTGGCCATCCACATGATCTTCGGCTTAGGATCGCTGCGGTACAGATCGATTACAAAGCCGTATGCATTCTCGGCAAGCTGAATATCGCTTCCGGCATAGTTCCCTGTGTTTACGGGCGAGTTGCCGGAGAAGAGAATTCCGAAGTTTCCGCTGATGCAATGGCTGCGGGTTTTCCCGTCCGCACGCTTCTCGGCCGTGATTCTCGTTCCCGACGGCAGCTCGGGCCAATATCTGAAACTCATGCCCCAATCGTCTGTGATGCGGAACATCCGGTTCGTATACCACGCGGAATGGATCTGCGCCGGTTCGTCGGTGAGCCAAAGTTCGCCGTCGAGCACGTATGGAGGCAGCGGATTGAAAGGGCCGCTGGGAATGTTTCCCTCTGCATATGTCGTGCCGTTGAACGTCCATTTTCCGGGCGCATCCGCAAAACTCTCGATTGGCAAGACCGGACGCATCGCGAGTTCGCCGGGATCGAACGAAAGCGTCTGCCCATCGGCCAATTGAACGGAGGCAGACTGCAATCCGGTCAGATCTGCGCCCGAAACGGACTCGCCTTCCGGCAGCACCACATTCCCGGCAAATCTCTCGGCCTGGCGGAACTGAGTGCCCTTTGAAAGCTTGAGAGTTCCGGCACCTATAAACCGCACAGCGGAATTCAGGTCGTCCGGAGCGGAAAACACTCCGCCCTTCCTCACATCCACAACGCCCGCAAAAGACGGGGCGATGTGCGCCTCTATTCCGGCCGTGGCAACTACGCCACCGTCTCCGGACACGGTCCATGCCGCACCGTTTCCGGCCTCCAGCTCGACCGTCGGAAGGAACGCCTGGTTGTAATATTCGTTGTTCGAATAGAAATCCTTCGACGCAAACTCGTTCGTCGTAAGAATGACGCCGGTGAAATCCGGTGGCGGAGCAACCTTGAACCAGTATCTGCGTTTGCCCGTGCCGTTGCTGTGGTACGCGCTGTTCTGCGGGAAATAGGCCGCGTCGTTCGTCATTGCCACGAGCCCGTCCACCCAGTTCGTCGCCGCAGACCAATTCTGCTCACCCGAAGGGCCGCACCAGGTTCGCAATGAGCCGCCGGAAGCAGATGCAAACAATGTGAGAAAAACACAAGTTGCGATACATTTTTTATTCATCGGTTCTTTCCTTTCTTGAAACATGCTCATATGTCATCTTTAGAGACGAAAAGTCGCACAGGGCCGAGCAACCCTGCCGGAACCATTGGAGATCCCGGCGGCGGACTGAAGTTCTTGCGATACAGAATCCAGGTTTTGCGCTGGTTTTCGGGCAGACCCAGATCAT
>JAGBFY010000132.1 GCA_017936245.1 Kiritimatiellia bacterium | reverse complement strand
GGTTGGTGCGTGATTTCGCTTGCGGTTCTCTATGTCCTTACGGACATTCTCATGTTCCGCAAAGGGCTTGGTGTCGTGATCCTTTTCGGACAGTGCGCCCTTACCGCATATCTTGTCGGAGGCTTCTTCCGTCCTGTGCTTGTCAAGCTTGCCGAGATTCTGACGCAGGGATTCCCTTTCGCGTTTGGCATGAAGGAGTCCATGCCGGTAGCGATAGCGTTGGTGGTTGCGGTTGAGATTGCCGCCGTTCTCGCCATATGGCGGGCACAGACGCGCATCAGGCGAAATATGGTATAATTTGCGTTATTTGAGAGGCGGCATCGCCTGTGCAGATTCGTCTCGAAAATCGATTTCCACAATAAAGTCAACGAGGAAAATAAAATGAAGTTGGAAGACTTGAAGGGTAAGACCGTCGGCGTGTGCGTGTCGGGCGGACTTGATTCGAAGACCATCTGCTGCGTGCTTCTGGACGCAGGCGTGAAGGTGAAGGCGTTCTCCGCGAACGTCGGCCAGCCTGACGAGAAGAACATCAACGACATCAAGAAGCGCATGGCTCCGACCGGCGTGAAGACGGAGATCGTCGACGTTACGGCTGAGATGGCGGACATCTGCTTCGAAACGGTCAAGTGCCAGGCCATGTATGACGGAGGCTACTGGAACTCCACTGGCATTGCCCGCGCCGTTACGGTGCAGAAACTCCTTCCGGCGATGAAGAAGGCTGGATGCGTTGCTCTCGTCCACGGTGCGACCGGTCGCGGAAACGACCAGATGCGCTTTGAACGCTACACGAACGTGATCGATCCTGATTTCGGCGTGTATGCGCCTTGGCGTGATTCCGATCTTCTCAAGAAGTTCCCCGGACGCACCCAGATGGTCGACTTCCTCGCGGAGCGCGGCATCGTGGCGTTCGTCGGCACGAAGAAGAAATACTCCACCGACGCCAACCTCGCAGGTCTTTCGCATGAGGCTGAGGATCTTGAGTCGATGGAAACCTCCATGCGTATCGTGAAGCCCACGATGGGCGTGTGGCCGAAGGATGCTCCGGACAAGGTCGAGAAGATCGTTCTCAAGTTCGAGAAGGGTCGCTGTGTCGCGGTCAACGGCAAGAAGATGTCCCCGCTCAAGGTAATGCAGCTCGTCAACAAGATCGGCGGCCGCAACGGCATCGGAATGAAGCATGCTCTCGAGAACCGTATCATCGGCACGAAGAGCCGTGGCGTGTATGAGGCTCCCGGCATGGAAGTCCTCTCCTGGGGTCTCAAGTACATCTATGAAGGCATCATGGACCGCAAGTCCACGCAGCTCTTCAACCAGCTCTCGAAGCTCGTGTCTGACCAGATCTACGACGGCAAGTGGTTCGATCCTGCAACCCAGGCGGCCCGTGCCGCTATTCAGGTGTGGGCAGATAAGGCCACGGCCACGGTTACGCTCGGCCTCTACAAGGGCAGCATCTTCTTCGAGTCGATGAAGGGGCTCGACGCGACGATCTACAACGAGGCCGACAGCTCGATGGAAGAGTCCGATGGACTCAACCCGCATTCATCTCAGGGCTTTGCTGAGATCCAGTCTGTTGAGGCGAAGATGCTCGCCAAGAGCGGCCAGGTCAAGGTCTGATAAGGGCAGACAATGCCGGATAAGGCAAGATATGTTCTGATAGCTGGACTGCTCGCGCTTTGCGCGGCGGTCCATGCTGTTGAGCCGGTAGGCCTCTATGACTATCCGCGTCTGCACGTTCAGCAGTCTCGTCTGCGTGTGCAGCTGATGCAGGCCGTGCGTACTGGCAACATCACGAACATGGAAGCCATTTGCCGTCAGGGACTGAACCTCATGCCCGGCGATGCCACTTGGCAGTACAATCTTGCATGCGCCCTTGCGTACCGGGCGAATCCTGATGCGGCCTTGGATGCATTGGAGCTTGCCGTAAAGGCAGGTTTCCGCAATGCTCAGGCAATCGAGAACGACACCGATCTCAAGCGAATATCGTCAAATGCACGGTTCAAGGCGATTGTGCAGATGGCTCGTGAGACTGCAGATCTTCCTGTTCCTGGGCGACCCATGCCGAAACAGGCGCGTCTCACTATGGGAACGCGCCTTGTGCTCGGCAAGGCGAATCTATCTTGGGATTTCGACAGGGGGCTGTATACTGCGCTTTTCAAGTTCCTTCGCGGAGCGGGTGAGTCTCCGGAGGCGATGGCGGCTCTATATGACGGCCCTGCCAAGGATGTGCTTGCAGCCAGGCTTGCGGACGGAACTGCAGCCGGCAATGCCGGAGATATCTATGTTAACCGTGATGCGGATCATTCTCGCATAGATCTGAAGGACTTTCCGCTGCTCTCCGAGCTGCGCTTTGATGGCGAGGCGAAGAAGAAGGGGATAGACCGCGCAATCCCCAACACCCTGTATCCAGGCGCGGCGGTGATAGGCAACGCCTCTTTAGCAATCGTCACAACCAACGATTCATGTTCATTGGTTCGCATGGCGATGCAGGATCCGCAGTCCATGCTCTCCCTGCAGCAGTGCTATTTCGACAATCAGTTCTGGGTATTCCCCGCACACAAGGATTACAATCCGGCGACTGGACTGGACCGTTTCATGGGGGTGACGCCGTGCGCACTGATGTCGGTGGGATCCAGCGGCTCTGACCGTTATTACGTAAGAGCTGCGCTTGCTGCTTCTGCGGCATTGCGTGATGATGTCAAGAAGAAGGTGAAGGAACTTCATCTTTTCGCTCCGCTCATGCAGTATCTCTTCCGCAGGACGCGCAAGGGGGTTGAAACCGAATCCGACTATCTTTCCGAAAAGGCACACCCAACGGCGTTCGACAGATCCACTCTCGATGCGGCAAAGGTTGTCCAGCTTGCGAATGGACTTACTGTCGACTCCATCCCTCCCGCAGTTCTTCCTTTTTCGGCTTTTGTGCCGGTTAAAAGCACCGATCTTGAACGTGAATTCGATTTTCGGTTCAAGGCGTTGCCTAATGGGCTGACGGATGTAAAGTATTGCTGGCATGTCGTCCATGGCGACAACAAGCGCGTGAAGATAGCTCCCGGCAATGATGGAGCGGTGCATCTTTCGGTTGATTGCAGAGAGTTGACGGAGCGCATCGACGTTGCCTGTTTTGCCAAAACAGGGAAGAGTGATTGGGGCGCGCCATCGTTCATCAGCATATATCCAATTTCCGGATCGGCTGTAAAAAGGCAATGAGATTGAATCTTCGTTTTGCCTGAAGGAAAAGGAGTCTTACAGTGGAAAAGTTGAAAGTCGCTATCGTCGGATTTGGGTTCATGGGACGCACCCACTATGGCGTGTGGAAGAAGCTGCGCAATGCAAAAGTGGTCTGCGTATGCGACTCTAACCTTGCTCAGATCACGGCGAAGACCAAGGGCAACCTTGATGTGGCGGATAATTCAGACCTTCCGTCGAGCGTTCGGGTATATGATGATTTCGACAAAATGCTTGAAACGGAAAAGCTTGATGCCGTTGATATTACCCTCCCGACTCCGCTTCATCCCGTGATGTCGATCAAGGCGCTTGAGAAGGGGGTAAACGTCCTTTGTGAAAAGCCAATGGCTATCGATGCCAAGACCTGCGACCGCATGGTTGCCACCGAGAAGAAGTCCGGCGCGAAGCTCATGGTTGCGCAGTGCGTCCGCTATTGGCCGGAATATGCCGTATTGAAGAATTTTGTGGACAGCGGAAAATACGGCAAGGTTATCGCAGCGGACTTCACACGCTTTTCGCCTGCTCCTGTCTGGAATCGTGGCGGCAAATGCTGGTTCCTTGATGAATCCAAGTCCGGCGGCGTTGCGCTTGACATGCACCTTCACGATACGGACGAGATACACCATCTTTTCGGTATGCCAGAATCGGTCTCTTCGAGGTCTCATCTCCACAAGGATGGATGGACAGATTTCATCGTCACAACATATTCCTATCCCGACAAGGTCGTCACATCTTCGTCCAGCTGGGCGATGGCGCCGAGTTTCGTGTGGGAGTCCGGTTTCAGGGTCGTGTTCGAAAAGGCGGTTGCCGTGTTGAACACCCATTCGAATCCTGCATTCGTCGTCTATCCCGAGAAGGGCAAGCCGTTCACACCGAAGGTTCCCAAGGCTTCAGGCTACGAGAGTGAAATCAAGGAGTTTGTCGCCTGGATATCAGGGGATGAAGCAAATCCCGTAACGGCTCAGAGCGCAAGAGATTCCGTTGCCATTGTCGATGCAGAACGCAAAAGCGCAAAGACAGCCCGCTCCGTCAAGATCCAGATATAAAAGATAATTATGGCAAGCATAAACAGAAGAGGCTTTCTATTTCTCGGCGCCGGTGCTGCTGTCGCAAATGCGTTCGGCGGAGTCAATGTGTACACATCCGGCATTGAGAATGAAGAGGTGCTGAAGATCACGCATCTTGAGATCGATATCGGAATCAAGCATGCATTCAAGGCGTTCCATTTCTCTGATACGCACCTGAACTATTTCGATGCAGTGGATTTTGCTGCGGTGGATCAGAAGAAGAAAGACCACTATCACAAACGGTGGGGACGCTTCCCTCAGGCTCTTCAGTCGTTCTACGCTTCGGTGGACTACGCAATGAAGCGGCGCATGCCGATGCTCCATACCGGCGATCTGATAGATTTCACGTCCGATGGCAACGACCGTGTTCTCAGGCACAATGTTGCAGGCCTTGATTTCCACTACGCCATCGGCAATCATGAATATCAGGATCGCGGCCCGGAGCACTACACCGACGACCAGCCAGGTGTCCGCAACCGTCTGAGACAGTATCTGCCGAACGATCTGACCGTTGCGTCACGTGTCCTTGGCGGCGCCAATTTCGTTTCGTTCGACAATGCATTCCACAATCTTCGAGAGGAGACCATTGCCGGCGTCAAGAAGGAGTTTGAGAAAGGGATTCCGGTTGTTCTCATGTGCCACATTCCGCCGACCTACACGAAACTGTTCAGGGAAAATTCCCGTAAAAACAGGATGAAGACGTATCTCGCGATGGGTGGCAAGCCTGTGTCTATCGATGAATTCGAACTTCCCGGCAATCCTGCCGACAAGCATGATGAAAAGACCAAGGCATTCTACGATTGGCTGCGAGGGCGAAAGGATCTCAAGGCAATCCTCTGCGGACATACACACTGGGCGCAGTCGGATTATTTCTCCGATACGGCGAAGATGTATGTCGCAGGCGGCAACTTCGAGGGGCAGGCGAACGAAATCGTCTTCAAGTGAGCCCGGCTCAGTTTTGTTTTCGTCATGCGGCCCATGCCTTTCGGACATGAGGCGTTTTGAATTCTTCATGCGGCGTTTCCCTTTCCGTCATGGAGCATTTCCGTTCTGCTGCCCTCGCGCCTGCGGTGTGAAGGATGCCACATCCCGATGCGCCATTGCTCACATCAGTGATTTTCATCAGTGATTTTTGCGGGGACAGTCCCTGAAAGTGTGACATGCGCACTTGGGGTGACTTTGCTTCACGGTACTCGGTAAAGGTCGTTTTTGAGGGTCAAGTGACCCCCACGTCTAGGGTCAAGTGACCTTCATGCCGAGGGACCCCCACCAAAAGGCGAACACAAATCCGCTCGCAATCTTGCCGCTGTGCTCATGTCCCGCCTCCCGCCTCATCTGTTTGGTGTAAGGCGGCGGTTTGATGTAGCATGGGAGCATATGTGGCTCTTTAAAAGCGAGATAAAACACTGACCAAAATATTGTTTGAAAGTCATTTGATGCATTTGCAGAAAATTCTGGTCTAGACCAGTGCATAAATGCCGATAAAATGATGTATAATCTGTCGCGTTTATGGGAGAGTGTCGTAAAAAAGCAGTTGGCAGTCGCTATATTGACATCGCCGAATGTCTTCTTGCGGAGATCCGCGAGGGGAAGTATTCGTCTTGCCACTCCTTCCCCAGCCTGTCGATGATAATGCGAAGATTCGGTGTCGCCCGTGCAACGGCGGCGAAGTGCATGGATGAACTGAAGAATCGGGGAGTGGTTGTGACTTCGTCACGCTCCGGCTTCAACGTGATAAAATCCAACAAGACAATAGGGCTCATTCTTCCGGGAGTGGTATATTCTGAATTCTTTGCGGCCGTAATGGACGGCATTTCGCAGTCCTGCCAGAAGGCGGGGTACAGTCTGCTGGTTGGAAACGTATATTCCAAGTCACACGAGATTCGTGCACAACAGGCAAAGGATCTTGCGGCGGACTTTGTGCACAAAGGCGTTGCCGGCGTTATATTCCAGCCGATCGAGT
>JAGBFY010000018.1 GCA_017936245.1 Kiritimatiellia bacterium | reverse complement strand
TATAGATCGAAAACGACACCGCGCTCACAAGCATGAACGCAAACATGCCAAGAACGATAAGCAGCGCCGATCCTTGGCGACCAGAATGTTTCCACTTCGACATCATCGTCACTTCATCCCCATTTCTTGCGGTGTCAATCTGTGCAGATTAGGCAAATACATGAAAGTGCTCAATCCGTCACCCACGGAATCATCCGTATCCGATGCGTCTCCAGCCTGTGAAATCATATACTCGTACTCGGTACCCCACGGATCCACTATGCTCCCGCTTCTGATCGCTGCATTGTACAGCACTGGCACCTTTCCCTGTTTGTTCTGCACTTCCCCGAGAATAAAAGCCAAATTTCCTTCCGTCGCCTTCTGCCAGCTTTTCGACGTCTGATACCGTCTCAGAGACCGGTCATCATCCCAGTTCTCATAGGCAAGAATGGCATTCGTCATTTCACGCGTCTCGGTTTCGGCGCGGGCGATCTGGGAACGCTTGCGAGCCTTCATCACCGATGACGAGGCTGCCCCCGTAAGAACGGCAATCATTCCGATTACCACTAAAAGCTCTATGAGTGTAAATCCTTTTTTCATCACTCCACCTCTTCCGGCCATGTCGAGATATCGTCCTCGGTATCCCAGCGTCTGTCAGGACCTGCACTGCGTACTCCAACCGTAAACTGACCTACGTTATTCAGTTTCGTCTTGCCAAGCCCCGTGCGCCGCCATTCTCCCTTACCTGCGTCATTTCCGGAAAAATTTACGGCAACAGTATCAAAGCCTTTGCTGACATCTCCCGCCAACGCAATGCCACGGCTGTAAAACCGCTTCGAATCATCTGTGTTTGAATCTTTCCAAGGCGACACCACAAAGTAGTTGCCCTTTTCCGTACAAGGAAGCGCACTGTCCGCCACCGCATGGATTCGGGCCAGATTGCGCTCCGTCTCCGACATGTCCGCGACTCCGGCCTTGCCTGTACGCCAGGCAATCGCACTCTGGTTGAAGATTACGGTCAAAATCGTCACGAGCATACCCATGAGCACACTTGCGACAAGTACCTCAAGCAATGTAAATCCATTCCTGTTCATTGGTTTGGATCTCCTTGGAATCTGACCTCGGTTGAGAACACCGGCTGAGACATAAGCGTGTTTCGCAGACTCTTTCTCACACATCGCACAGCAAGGGTTATTATCGGAGAATGCTCGCTTTCACGCGATGCCACAAGTGCATATGTCATACCTTGGGGAAGAGAAACGGATCCTGGAAGGCTGTACCCGGTTCTGTCGGCCTTCAGCAGTTCGGCATAAACGCCATTGGCCTTGCCTGCCGGATCTGAAGACACATAGTAGGTTTTGTTTTCATTTGAACCTTTTGTATCAAAGTAAGCAAGCCAACCATCCTTCGGCAACACCTGAATTGTGGAACCCTGCCCGTCTCCTGCATTAATTCCGGAATTGGCCTTGACCAATTTCAGGCTCTTCCACTGAGACCACGTGAGATTACGGGATGACAGGGCAACGACCAATGGATTGAGTATCGCATCAGCCATGGCAGAAGACGCAACATCCTCTCTGCTCTGGCGGCTTTCGCGGAAACCAAGCGAATAGAGCGATATCATTGCAAGCACACCTCCCGCCATGATGAATATGGCGAGATTGACCTCTATCAGGGTAAAGGCTTTTTTGAAGAGACTGTTCACGTCAGATATCCTTCATTTCATCCTTGCTTTCACCGATCGGCTTCCATCCAGAGGGCCGCAACGCCGTCACCTTAACGGAATCCAACGAACTGGCATTGGAATTGGGGAGGCATTTTATGACGGTCGAGACCTCCCTGATAGGGTTGGATTCACTCGGCACATCTGATGCACTGCCAAAAATGTAGTTATCCGGCAGACGTATCCGGGCAAATTCATATCCATAGGCGTCCCCCGGCTTCCATGTGGCATTGCCGTCCAACACCTCAAATGCATAGGACATGATCTCCGTATGATCCTCATCATCGCCATTTTCATACTTGAATCCCCGATCAACCGGCTTTTCCACAAGAAACGTCTCGTTACCCACCGGATCTTCCACGACCTCGGAATAAACAGAGGAGTACTCCATTTTTGTGAAGTTGAACCTGTACAGCCTGAACGAATCTCCACCCAAGGAGGCCGGACCGTCTTTCACTCCATATGTGCGGTCAAGGTCGGCGAACTCGTCGCTGATGTTGCTTCCGGTTTTTCGTGTAATCCGTCCTGCTCGCCGGACAGCTATCGCAACGCCTGCAACAACAAGTTCAGTCCCCTTCTTTTCATTCTTTTGCTGGACAACTTCATTGTAGAAATAGACAACTGTGGGAGTAAGATCTATGCGAGCTCTTTCCTGCGCAAGCGATATGACGGAAGTTGCGGCGGCAAGGGCACCGCGATCGGCCATTCCGCGCACGACAGCGAAATAGCTGCCAATCGACATGGTGGCCATGGCGGCCATGATTCCCACAACCACCAGCAGTTCCACAAGTGTGAAGGCTCGCTTAGTCATCTGTAAATCCATTTCTGTACTTGCTGCTTGTATAATACTGGGTTGCGGGCTGCAAATCAACCTTCACCGTATCCGATTTGGGATAGTAATACAAGCGGAATCTGCAGAAGCGACCATGATTGGGACCCTGATAGCCAAAATTCATGTTCTTAAGCATGATACGGTTTTTAGAAGTTTTTTTCGAAGCCTCCGAAAAATCGATACCTCGCTTGCACTTTCCGTTACACCTATGGCTTCCAGACGAAACGATCTTGAGTTTAACCGCCTTGTCCCAAGCCCTATGGATGTCGGTGCAGCCATAGTCATCTATGTTTTGGGAAACAAACAGCCCTGCGGGGTCAATGACCGGCTTGGCGTTCGGTCCCACAGACATCTTCACTATTTCATAAAAGCACTGATCGGCCTTGGTCGCGGAGAGTTCCACTACATCTTTCCCATCTTTGTTGTTCTCGGCAATATCCTTGATAGGCGAAGGCCATTCCCCCGTACGTGCATAGAACGTCTCCAAACCGCTCTGCAGCATAGCCCTCATGGACTTTGCCCTGCCAAGACGCGACTTGTAGAACATCCCGTTCACACCCATTGTAATCGCACCGGCAAGTATCGCAATGATCGCGACCACCACCAGCATTTCAACTATCGTAAAACCGCTTTTGCTGAATCTCATACCAACCTCCAGAATTTCACATGTCAAAAAATCATTTCTTTACCTGATCCTTGCGCCAGCTGTAAACGTCATCGTTACGACCGTAAGAACTGTAATCCACCTCACCATCAGGGCCGGCCGACCACACCACGGCAGACGCACGGATTTTCAACACACCGGCACCATCCACAGATGCTTCAGTGAAACCATCGCCATCTTCATCTATGGCGTAATGAAGAATATGCTTGCCTACATTACCGCCGGAGGGGACTCCAGCACCCTCAGTGGCATTAGGATTCCTTTTGAGCACCGCCTCGGCCTCTGCATCCACAATTCCGCATCTATCCTTTCCAATGAGCCTATATCTGCTTACATCACCATTGGCTTCTTTCTGGTTGTACGCGAGCCCCATAAGATTGTAGCGGATGAACACCACCGCCGTATCCTTATCGAGCAATCCCTTCTCTTTATTGTCGATTAGCTCCTCTGGCCATACGCCATCCTTGTTGAGTATCTGGGCAAGGGCCGTAGCGGCATTGGATACGAGCTCCTGATTCTTCGCTCGCCTCGCCGACTTGACGACTTTCGAATATCCAACCATTGATGCAGCGGCAAGAATAGCGATGATGCCTATAACCACAAGCATCTCAACCAACGTAAATCCACTCTTCTTCATTTTTCTCTCCTTCTTACTAAACACTAACAACTACTTCCCTGTACTCATGAACTTGATGTCATCCGCCATCCATTGAATCGCTGTGTCATATTGATCAGAATGTTCCTTCTTGAACTGTTCCATGTCCACCCACGGAGGGAACGTTTGGCCATTTTTGCCTGCAGACCACAGCACATAGGTTTGATGGGGAGCCGGGGAATAGTAATAGAAATCCCTATTCCATCCATCCCGGACAGTAAACGTATTAAGCGGATATCCGCTATTTCCTGACCCATGAGAACCGCCTGCCAAATAGAGATTGAATGAACCTGCATCTTTTGCATCCGGAATACCGCTCACATTGCCGGTTCCTATCGACATCCCAAAAAACTTGACCCTTCGTCCACTCACGATCCCCTGAAGGTTCGGCAACCATCGCGCACACGCCGCCTGACTTGGAATCAAATCAATCTGCCAATCATCTTCACCGCCCATAATGTCGCAAAATTCCTTCCAAGAGGTATAGGCAATTCCCGTATCCATGCGAGGCGGCAACGGATTGAACTCCGTCCATTGACGATAATTATCGATGGAGCTGTTGAACGCCTCAGAATTACCGCTCTTGCTGCCCTTGGCGCAATCGAGCATGAATCGGTAGCGAGGAAGCAGAAAGGACATCAATCCATAACGGAACAAGGTAAGCCGCTTTGCGTCGGTCTCACTTTTATATGGGTTCAAAAAACCCGGATTTTCAAGAGACTGCCATGTCATAGACAGCAAATTCTCAATATGCAGCTTGTCTGATTCATCATAGATGTCAGCGTCAAATGCACTCTGAATAGCTGACTTGAATGTGTTATAGTCACTCTCCATGCCACTAGGAGGAGGACACATAGCCGCCACTGGCTGCGCCAGACACGCGGCTTTTACCTGATCCGGATCAAGCTTACTGTCGTCGATCTCATCGTCATCAGTCTGGATCGTCCTACGTTTCTCATCCACCCTCCGGTAGATGTTGCGCGAGGCTCCCTGAAGCGGAACAGGTGGATAAGATCCAAATGTCGCATAGTAGCCAGAAAGACAGTTTTCCAGTTTCTGCATACGAGACACCGTCTCCTGCTGGTCGTTGGCGCCACCCGCAATGCCGGAAAGACGGAATACTATGGCCATCAGTGAGACGACCACCACAGTAACGACCAGCAGCTCGATCAACGTAAAGCCGGATCTCGAGGCATAGGATGATGTCAATTTCCGGTTCATTTTCTCAACTCTCAACTTTTGGCTCTTAACTTACATTCCTGCTCCCGCGCCGGAGACACTGGAGATGATCTTAATCATCGGGAGGAACATTGCAATGACGATCGTACCGACCACCACAGCGAGGAAGATGATGAGCGCCGGCTCGATGGCTGCCGTAAGACCAGCCACGGCGTTGTCCACCTCGTCGTCGTACGTGTTGGCGATACGCGTAAGCATGTCCGCCAAGGCACCTGTCTCTTCACCGACCTGCACCATCGACACCACCATCGGCGGGAACACACCGGAGGCGGCAAGAGGATCGGTCATGGACTCACCTTCCTTAACAGCATC
>JAGBFY010000131.1 GCA_017936245.1 Kiritimatiellia bacterium | reverse complement strand
CAGTGGATGGAGAGCATACTTTCACGGCTCCAGACACAAAGACCGTATCACTATATGGAAACGACTGCGTGTACAGTCTCGAAGGGTACAGAATCCAGGAATGGGATTCGGTAAATCGCGCGTGGACCGAAGGAGAGACATTCGCAGGCAACTCCTACACCTATTCCGATGCATCGCCACAATCGACGATGGTGCGATTGACTTGGCTGTGGAGACTTGAATCTGGAATCCGGCGTTTGGATATATGCGACTATATAAAGGACGGCCTGATCTCGCAGTTTGACGGCATCAGGAATGTTGCTGAAGACGAACCGCACGACAGCTCATCCGCCGTGTGGAAAGACCTTGCCTATTATGGAAACCATGCAACAAACCGTCCATGCGTATATATGCAGGAAGGATACTGGGTTTCCAATGCATATCATTTTGCCGGAAAATCATGCATGGAGACGGTTCTACCGATAACACTGGGAAGCGAGTTTACGATACAGGTCGCCTGTGATGTGGATATCATAGACGACGGAAGGACATATCCAAGTCTTTGGGCAGCCAAAACAGACACCCTATCCGACCAGTTCGCCGTATTCATAGAAAGGACGGATGGTTTTATCGGAACCACTACGCTTGTATGGAAAGTCGACAAATATAGCAATGCCGGTAGTTCATCCAATCGTCCTCAACTGAGATGGGCTGAAGGCAAATTCCTCAATGCCGCGTTCGATACCGACAGAATGTACTTGACCGACACTGTCAAGTGGCCGGCAGGAGTGGTACGCGGCACTCCGGGCGTCGAGATCCCATCACTTTTATATTCAATGGGGGGAAGATTCCAAGGAGGAGACGCTGGAGGTACAAACATGTGCCATCGCGGTGACTTCTATCAAGTCCGCTACTACACCCGCAAGCTCACGGACTTTGAGCTGGCATGGAACCGGGATGTGGACGAGGTGCGCTACTACGGAGGTCTGCCGACGACAATATCGAATGCGGTTGTGGTCGCCCGCGCACAGGAAGGATTCTCATCCGCAGAAGACGGCGTGTACCTCCTGACCGACACCTACGAGTTCACGGCAGAGAAAAGAAAGATTGACGGCGTGAGCTTTGCTCCGGCATATACGGTCGAGACATGGGACAGCACGGCTGACGCATGGGTGAAGTCGTCCAGGGAGTCAGGAGAGTCGTGCGTCCTCAAGCAGTCAGAAAGCACCGCGCCGCGCCGTATCGTCTGGAGTTGGCACAAGGAAGGATTCTCGGTGACAGTGCGATGAAAGGAGTGTCCATGAAATCTATTACGGTCGCCACGGCAGCGCTCTGCCTGTGCGCACTTGCCGCCGACGCGGCTCCGAGGAAGAAGGTCATAGGTTGCGGATGGGGGTTCAATACGGCCACTGTGGACGATTTCCTTTCCCATGCGGAACTGTTCGACGAGACCGGGCTGGACGGTGTGCTGGTGTGGCTCAGGGGACGGAATCCCAACGGCAAGAGCGTAGGGATGCGCAACATCTACGAAGAGGACTGGACTCACGAAGCGTTCGCCCCGATGGTTCCAAAACTGAAACTGATGACGGAACACGAGGCCTTCAGGGAAAACTTCCTGATAACGATGCGCTCGCCACGGGACAGGAAGGAATGGACGGACGATGCGGTGTGGGCGCGTCTTGCAGAAAACATGCGCGTCGCGGCCCGTATCGCAAAGGAAGGCGGATGCCGCGGACTGCACATGGATCTGGAGGACTACTGCAAGGTGCGGCAGTTCTTCCGGCAACCGGGCGAGCTTCCATATGCAGAGCTCTGCCGTCTGGCTCGGCGGCGTGGGGCGCAGGTGTTCGGCGGCGTGTTCAGGGAGTTCCCTGAAGCCAGAGTGCTTTCGTTCTGGTTTCTCTCATGGCTTCCCACATGGTATCATGGACAGGACATCCAGTGTCTCACGCACGACAGGCAGGATCTCTGGCCGTCTTTCGTGAACGGCATCCTCGACGTCATGCCGCCGACGGCGAGGCTCATCGACGGAAACGAACACGCCTACCGCTTTTCATCCGACAGGAACGATTTTGCCTCCTCGGCACACCGTACGCGCACGACCCTGCTGCCGCTTGTGGAGCCTGAAAACCGCACGAAGTACAGGGAGCAGATGCTTGTCGGATTCGGACACTACCTCGACATGTACACAAACCCCACAAACTCGTCTTGGTATTTCCCTCCAAAGAACGGCTCGCGCCTTCTGACGTTCCAGCTCAATCTTGAACAGTCCATGGGTGTAGCGGATGAATACGTATGGGTATATGGCGAAAAGCACCAGTTCGTGAAGTGGAACGACGCCTTCAATCTCAATAAAGGATGCAAGCCGGAGCGGTGGGAGGACATACTGCCTGGCTTCAACGAATCCATCGCCGCCGCCAAGGACAGGGACGGATTCGGACGGAAACGTGTGGCGACGCTTGCGTCAAAGGGTCTGCTGCGCAATCTCGCCGCAAACGGCGAATGCGCCGGAATGGACGGCTCGCTTCCAAAACCATTCGGCTGTTGGCAGCCCGGAAAGAAGGAGAACCACAAAGGCGTGTTCGGCAGTGACCAGACGTATGGAGACGGCGACAGCACATCGCTGTGCGCAGAGGGTGTTCCAAGCGGATGCTTCACGACATCGGTGAAGAAGATCACCCCCGGCGGACTGTATCTGGTGAAATGCTCTGCGAGCGGCGAAGGCACTTCGGCGGTTGTCGCATGGAAGGATGCAAAACGCAAATGGACGGGGCGGTCCGAATATATGCCCTTCCGCGAAACGTACGGCGAATGGAGACGCGGATCTGTCGTAGTCCGCGCCCCCGTTGACGCCAAGGATCTCCATCTGCATCTTGGCGTATCACTTGCGCCGGACGAAAAGTGCCGATTCGACTCGATTGAGATATACTTGCTTGATTCGGTTGAGGACAGACCGAGGCAATGACAACTGCAAGAAGGAAAATGTTGCCTTCACCTATCATCGTATCAATGGTTTCGCTCCGATATTCGCCACTATTGGTCGCCATGGCTACTAGCTCGCCAACGAGTTGCGCCCCGGGAATCAGCACTCCCAAAAGGAATTTCCCGGATTTCTGCGTCGCTGCGTCAGACTTGTCCGCCGCTTTTATGACAGAAGGATCCTCGTGCGGATTGACTCTGCGCACGACGCAGACGACACTCTTGCAACGGGCTTTGCGTTAGATGATGAGATGCGCGCGTCTCTTGAGGGCAGCGCTCTGGATTTCATCGTCAAGCGCAATGCCAGGCACGAAGACGAGCGGATGTGGATTGAACAGGCGAACGGGGAGTGCAGCGACCGTCCCCTTGATGCCTTGCGTCCCGTTGTGGAGTTTGGAGAAGCAGATTTCGACTATCCTTTCACCTCCCTAGCATACACCTTCACGGATTCAGGTTAATCAAGTACATTTACGTCCGCACTCCACCGGCCTCTTTAAGTGTCGGAGATATGCAAGCCTCACAAATGCGAAACGATTGGATATGATATAATTGCCGCATGAAAATAACATTC
>JAGBFY010000130.1 GCA_017936245.1 Kiritimatiellia bacterium | reverse complement strand
GTCATTGCGGTTGACATAGAGCGTAGCCCATGGCAGGCTCGTTCTGAGTTTGATGAAACCGCACTCAAGGAACTCTCCGATTCCATTCGTGCTAACGGAATCGTCCAGCCTCCTGTTGTCCGTCGTCGTGCAGACGGCAAGTATGAGCTGATCGCTGGCGAACGCCGCACCCGTGCCGCCATAATGGCAGGGCTCAAGAAGATTCCTGTCATCCTTGCCGATGCTGATGACCGCAAGGCCGCCGAGATGGGTGTTATCGAGAACATCCAGCGCAAGGATCTCAATGTAATTGAAGAGGCCGAAGGATACCGTCTTCTGAGAGAGCAGTTCGGGATTACGCAGGAGGATGTCGCGGAGCGTGTCGGCAAGAGTCGTCCTGCCATCGCGAACGCATTGCGTCTCCTTGAACTCCCCGACGAGGTCAAGCAGCTCCTATCTCGCAATATACTCTCCGCAGGACATGCAAAGGTGCTTCTTTCCGTCGAAGGGGAGCGCGACCGTACGCTTCTTGCTCGCGAGTGCGCCGAACGATCGCTCACTGTGCGAGATCTTGAGAAGCGCGTTTCCCGGATGAAGAAGCCGGTAGCCGAACCCAAGAAGGGTACGCCTGACCTGCCCGAATCGTATGTCCGCTCTCTCGTTGAGACCCTTCACCGCCATCTCGGATGTGCAGTACGTCTCACCAGTGGCGTCACTCACGCCAACGGCAAGCATACGAAGGGGCTCTTGGAGATTGATTTCTTCGACAATGACGATCTCGACCGCATACTCAACCTGTTGGGCGTGAAGGTCGATTGACAAATTGTCCGAAGTTTATGGTATAATCCACACTGTTTTTTAACACACAAAAAGGAGATATAAAAATGGCTCACAAGATTGATGCTGCGGCTTGCGTTGGTTGCGGTTGCTGCAAGGATTCCTGCCCGACGGAAGCTATTGTCGCTGGCGATGCATACTCCATCGACGCCGAGAAGTGCGTTGACTGCGGCGCTTGCGCGTCCACCTGCCCGGCTGGCGCCATCTCCGCGTCGTGATAGATTTTCTGCTAGAGAATCTCCTGCTGCTTCCCTTTCTCTTCGTCACCTATCTGGTGCTTGAGATTCTGGAGGCACGGGCTGGCAGTGCGCTTGAGAGAAGTCTCGGGCGCACTCGTTGTTTGGGGCCGCTTTTCGGTTCGCTTGCCGGAGCGGTTCCCCAATGCGGTTTTTCTGCCGCCGCGGCATCGTTCTATGCAGGCGGAGCCATAACCGCAGGTACGCTTATTTCCGTTTTCCTTTCAACCTCGGATGAGCTCATTCCGGTTCTCATATCCGAGAAGGCTCCTTTGCCGTTGATTCTCAAGATACTTGGAATCAAGGTGGCTGTCGGAATGCTTGCCGGTTTTGCCGTCAATGCAATCCTTTCTCTTTTTGGCAAAGGGGAGCCGAAACTTAATGTTGGCGAGCTGTGCGCACACAGCAGGTGCAGCTGCCATGAGCATAAGGGCGTTGTGCGCCCGGCGTTGGTGCATACTGCCGAGATATTCGTTTTCATTGTCGCCATTTCCGGATTGGTGCATATCCTTCTTCACTTACTTGGGGAAGAGGGAATACGCAACCTGATACTGAACGAGCCATGGTACGGTGAGGCCATCGCCGGACTGGTCGGGTTCATCCCCAACTGCGCCGTATCCGTTTCCGGTGCTCAGATTTATCTCAAGGGAGGCATGTCGGCCGGTGCGCTGATGTCCATGTCCCTCACAGGGGCGGGAGTCGGTATTCTTGTCCTTTTCCGCACCAATCGCCATTTGTGGCAGAACATTGCGATAATGTTTTGCGTCTATGTGTTTGGTGTGCTGTTCGGCCGGCTGGCTGGCTTTATTTTCTGACCGATTCTACTGTAGGTTAAGCTGTGAAATTCCATATCCATACATACGGTTGTCAGATGAACGTGCGCGATTCAGAGGCCGTCGGCGCGATGCTGGAGGCTGCCGGGCACGTCCGCGCCGAAGGTGAAGCCGATGCCGACGTCATAATCGTGAACTCATGCACTGTGCGACAGAAGGCCGAGGAGAAGGCTGTCGGCAAGTGCGGCAATCTCAATGCTATGAAGGACCGTCCGCGCATTGTTGGGTTGATGGGATGTGCGGTGAAACGCCTCGGGGCGGATGTCTTCAAGAAGCTGCCGAAGCTTGATTTCGCTGTCGGGCCGCGTCGGTTCGGGATGATACCCAAAATCATATCCGACCTTCAGGAGGCGGGATATCCCCTTGAACGGAAAGGTGCGCAGCGTTTGGAGATCCCGGACGAGGATGAAGTTCCAGAAGGTCTTGATGCGCATCCGGACGCCCCAGCAAAGGATTCAGCCGAGGCCTTCCGCAGCTATGTGACGATTCTTCTCGGATGCGACAACCGTTGCAGCTACT
>JAGBFY010000129.1 GCA_017936245.1 Kiritimatiellia bacterium | reverse complement strand
TCGAGAACCGTCAGGTATCTACTCTGACCGGCGAGAAGCTTCCCTATGCGTGCTTCAACACCAACTCCTACCGCGACTACTTCAAGAACTTCTGCGTAACGCTCGCCCGCGAGTGCGAGCCGGACGGCTTCTTCTGGGATGAGCCGCATTATGCGTTCCCGAAGGGCATCGCGTCCATCACCGGCGGTGTCGCTGATGACTGGACGTGCTACTGTCCCGTGTGCCGCAAGCGCTTCGAGGACTACTACGGCTATCCGATGCCGAAATACATGACCAACGACGTCAAGCTCTTCCGCTGGCGTGAAGCCCTTGTCATCCTTTCTGAAACATCGAAGGCCATCAAGGAGATCGATCCCAGTATCGAAATCACCTGCTGCGTACATGCCACCCAGAACGGCTACTACGTGTCCGAATATCGCGGCTACGACAATTGGGATATGGTTGGCGAGTGCCCGTACTTCGACGTATTCTCCACGACAATTGTCAACTGGGCGCTTCCGGAGGATTTCTACCGCGATATCACCGAGCGCACGGTCGCCATCGCGAAGAAGTACGGCAAGAAGTCCGAGCGATGGCTCATGGGCTACTACAAGCAGCCCAAGGACTGGGCGCAGGTCGCCAAGTGGGTCGATATCGCCAAAGAGGCGGGAGTGGACCGTCTCGCGGCGTGGACCTACCGCGGCGGCTACGGTACGGTCGTCGGCGCACCGGACGCCCTCAAGCTCTGGGACACCATCGGCGAGAATTACAGGCGTGTCTGCAAAAAAGACGCGTAATGGTGTGGCTCATTCCGGCCTTCGCAATAAAACCACCGGTGTGAACATGAAAGATTTGCTTATAACTCCGGCAAAGGCTATGGTGGCGCTCTGTTGTGGCGCCGCCATGCTTCAGTCTAGAGGCGTCGTCGTCTCTACGGGATCGGTTGTCGAAAGCGGGTCTGGTGTTGCATCGGTGGAGATAATGGCAACGGAGTGTCTGGGAAATCTGGCCGTAGAATTTCAGAAAGACTGGTTCGATCCGCTTACGCCGGCATGGGATCCGCTCTATCCTGACGGGGGGTTCGATGTCCCGGAAATCGAATGTGCAGGTGCAAAGCCGTTTGCCGTTGCGTCCGACCGTTTCGCGGACAGGTCGTTGGATGGGCTTCCGCCGGTGGCGTTTTATCATCGGGTCGGGAAGGGCGTTACGGTGCTGCTCGCGTCAATCGATCCTCCGGCGGCATCTGGTGTGCGCAGGCTCTATTCGCGAATTCTTGATCAGGCGGTGACGGCGACGGATGTCTGGCCGAAGGTCGAATGTTCCGACAGGGTGCGTTACTCGGTTTATCCGGACGGTACAATATACGTGCTTAATACGGAAAACAGCCTGCGGAGCGAGGTAATTGTCCGCCGTTCGGAGAACACGCCGCCGGAGAGAATTCTGCTCGCGCCGGGTGAACTCAAACATCTGCCGTTCTGTGTGAAGGAGAATCAATGAAGAAGAGACTCGTTTGCTACGCTTTTCTTATGGTGTCACTGATTGCTTCGTCTCCGGCTGAGGCTGGGCCGTCCGTCGGTGTGGAATCTGCTCTTCCTGTTCCTGTCGACTTCCGTCCTCCGGAAATAATTCCGGCGCCGAAAAAACTGAACTTCAGATCAGATGTGCCCGTGCGCATAAATTCTGAAACCCGTTTCAATGTCAGTTGCGGCGACATTGCAGCGGCAGACTGGGTAAAGGGCAAAGTTGAAACCTGGTTCTCCGTCAAGGACGCGAATGTGTCATTCATGAACGTCTCGAAAGACCTTGCTGGCGGAGACGAGGCCTATGCCCTTAATTCGCAGCCCGGGATCATCGACATTGCGGCAAATACGCTGAAAGGCGTCAAATGGGCGATGCAGGTGTTGAGACAGTGCGCCGAACGCGAAAGCGGCGGTGCGGTCCTTAAGGGATATTGGCTTCCGGCGTTAAACGTGAAAGACGCACCGTCGCTTCCGTTTCGCGGAATCCATTTCTGCTGGTTTCCGGAATGTTCGGCAAAACTTATAGAGCGTCAGATCCGTGTAGCCGCCTGCTACAGGTTCAATTATGTCGTTCTTGAGAGCTGGGGGGTGTTCAGAAGCGAAAGGCATCCGTATCTGTCCGTTTCCAATGCGCCGTTAACAGTGTCTGAGGCGCGTAGGCTCGCCGCCGTTGCGAAGGACTTGGGCGTGACGCTCATCCCTCAGGTGAACATCTATGGACATGCTGCCTTCGCCCGCGCAAGAGGAGGAAAGCATGTGACGCTTGACTACCATCCCGAGCGTCAGCCGTTGTTCGAGCCTGGCGGCTGGAACTGGTGTCTGTCGAATCCCGCGGCAAGATCAGCGGTGAACGAACTTGTGTTGGAGATGCATGAGGCGTTTGGTAATCCGCCGTTCTTCCATATCGGGTGCGACGAGGCTGATCCTCCTACTTGTCCGACATGCCGGAC
>JAGBFY010000128.1 GCA_017936245.1 Kiritimatiellia bacterium | reverse complement strand
TACGACTGGCTGCCGTGGGACAAGGGATCCGTCGGCGAGGTGAAGGCTCTGGGAGACAGGAGCGATCTTGAGAAACGCAATGCGTATCTGCGCAAGTATTGGGCTGTAAGGAAAGTGAGAGATGCGGAGCGTTTTGCGGATGCATGGCGAGAAAGGTATCCGGGGCATCCCGCGCCGAGGTTCATGGAGGCGTATGAGGTGAGCGAATACGGACGCGCACCGACGGAGGCCGACTTCAAACTTCTGCTCGGATGAAGCCTTCTCCACAATGTGATAAAGGAAACGTAATTGATATGAAGAAGCTGTTGATGATTTTGTCGCTTGTGGGTTCTTGCGGATTTGTCTCCGCATACGAATCCAGATATTCGATGCAGCCGCCAAAGTGTACGGCGTTCGAGCCCGCCTGGAGCGGCTGGATGGCGGGGGCGTCCCGCAAATGCGCAAAGTTTGCAAAGGGGCGTCCCGCTTTTGACTCCATGATGGGTGAATACAATCTGCCTACGAGCAAAAGGGAGGACGGTGCGCTTTATTTCGAGCTGTCGAAGATTCCGCCTGCGCGCGACAAGGGTAAGACAAATTCGTTTTTCGTGAATCTCTGCTCCCGCTCCACGTACAACGCCAAGAACTTCTATACGGGTACGTTCAAACACGATTTTGAAGCGTACAAGGCGTGGAAAGTTCAATACCCGAACTTCAGGAACTTCATAAGCCTTGAATGGGGGAATGATGCATACCAGCCGTTCCGCATGCCGAAACAGCTGTGCAGCCAAAAAGGCACTTCGATATCCGAAGAGCAGCTGCAGGAATTGCTCAAGAGAATGAAAAAGCCTGAGAACAGAGATGAGTTCGTGGATCTTCTTCGCGTTACCTATGACCGTATCGTGGAGTGGAATTTTTCGGATCCGAAAAAGCTTCTCCTTGGAGATGGAAGCGATTGCATCGGGCATCTTGCCGCCTATTGGGGAGCAGGGGCGATCGGTATAGAGACAACCCGTTCACATGTCCTTTATCAGGTGCAGATGATGTTCTGCCGCGGGGCGGCACGTCAGTTTCAGGTGCCGTGGATGTGGTATATCGCCAGCTATATAGACGGAGCCAAGAACGGAAGGTTTGTGAGCAACTGCCTTATGGCTGAGGATAATCCGCAGTGGGCGCACCATGGTCCGAGATATGGCATTTCGGTTTCGGCGGTCAAGCGCACGACGTACATGACATACCTTTCCGGCGCAAATCATTATGAACGTGAAAGCATGCCCAATACGCACTTTCTCAAGAACAATCCCCCGGTCCGGCTTTCGGAGGAGGGGGAGATGTATGAGAAGTTCCACAAGTTCTACACCACTACGGATAGAGGGGTTTCATACACGCCTATTGCATTGCTTGTGCCGGCGAACCGTGGATATACGCGCTTTGGCGGGAAGGCGTTCCGCCTCTATGACTACACCCATCCCGATTTCATGATGGATGCGATTATGTCCACCATGCTCGATCTTCCGCAGAACTGGACCCGTGCGAACTACACGTCCAATGTAGAGCGCGTAATGTGCAATTCGAGGTATGGCGATTTGTTTGATGCAATCACTCCTGACTTCAAAGATCAGACATCCTTCAAACGGGTCATAGGCGACTACAAGGCCGCCGTTCTTGTCGGAGCGTACGGAAAAAATCCGGAGATGCGGAAAATCCTTCTCGACTATGTCAGAAACGGCGGCGTTTTGGTGCTGACTTCCGCGCAGCTCGACACGTTCCCCGTGAATCTCGACAAGGCCAGGAAAATGTCGCATCCTGCGTTCCTGCAGCTCGCAGAAGGGAGGGGTAAGGTCATCATCGCAAAGACTCCATATCTTACGCCGTGGTACGGGGATGATGCCGCAGGGCAAAAGAAGGCGTTGGAGGAGATATCCCATCCTCTGTACATCAGAAGCGAGACACATAAGCGATATCCGGAGATCGAATGGCTGCTTGACGAGCTTTTTGCGCGGTTCGTTCCCGTGTCGGTATCGACGGCAGAGGACGGCTCGTCCGCTGTTCAGTGGGGACTCAACAGAACGGAAGACGGCTGGCTCGTGTATCTCATAAACAACGGCGGAGTGACGAAGAAGTGGGATGAGTATCCAGTGTTCAAGAAGGGTGCGGAACGCGCTGTTGTGGATGTTTCAAAAACACGTTGCGGAAGAGTCAAGGAGCTTCTCGATAACACTCCATGTGAAATCAGAAATGGAGTCGTGCGCATTGATGTTCCATACGGAGACATTCGCATCCTGAAACTGACGCGGTGAGGAGGATGAAATGAACAGACGTACTTTTATAGGAAAGTCGCTTTCGGTCGCAGGGCTGTCCGTCTGCCGTTGCGGTCTGGCGTTTGCCGCTCCTCGCGGAAGATATTCTTCAGGCAATCCTGAGCTGGTGTTCGGCGTGATCTCGGATATCCACGTCAAACCGCTTTCTGGAGGAAAATACTTCACCGGGCCGTTCAAGAGCGCCCTTGAGATGTTCCGGGAAGAGGGCGTGGATGCGGTTGTTGTCGCCGGGGATATGATAACGAACGCCGTCACGGACGAAATGGAGAAATTCGCGGAGACCTGGTTTGACATTTTTCCGGACGACAAGATGCCTGACGGACGCAAGGTGGAGCGGATATTCGTGTACGGGAACCATGACGTCTCACGCATTTTCGCCCGTCGCGCATGCAAGGGCGACAGGAATGAAATGAAGAAACGCGCCATTGCACTGGACAGGGCGAAATGGTGGAAGAGATTCTTCAGGGAGGAATTCTCGAACGTCTACCGCAAAACGGTTAAGGGCTATGATTTCATAGGCGCTCATTGGGAGGGGGAGACGAACGGGCGGGGTGTCGCGTTCTGCAAGGAGCTTGAAGCGTTCTATGAAAAAGTCGGTTCTACGCTCGACAGGTCTAAGCCGTTTTTTCATGTGCAGCATCCACATCCCAAAGGTACGTGCCATGGAGATGAGGTCTGGGGACAGGATGACGGAACTTCCACAAGGGTGCTCTCCCGCTTCCCGAATGCGGTGGCGTTCTCCGGACACTCGCACAATTCGCTTCTTGACGACAGGGCGATATGGCAGGGAGCTTTCACGTCGGTTGCGACTGCGACTGCGAGTCATGTCGGCATAAGCTCTCTTAAGTCGGGAGTTGCGGTCGGGTATGAAAACTACGGATCCTATGCAACTAATCAAAGGGACCGGGTAAAGACCATGCCCATGATTGGACGGGGATACGGCAGACAGGCGCAGTTGGTGCGTGTGTATGCAGATCGCATAGTGTTCACGAGATACGATCTTTTCGACATGAAGCCACTGGCTGAAGACTGGGTGATGCCCCTGTCCGCAGAGAAGGGGAAGCCTTATGCGTTTGACTTACGCCGCAAGGTAGCCAAGGCACCGGTGTTCCCTGACGGGGCGAAGGTGAATATCAGAAGAGTAGCGGCATCCCGCCGCGGCGATCCCAAAAACGCGAAGAAAACGGATGCCGTGGAGATTTCCGTTCCGGCGGCAAATGCGGAGCCTTCAGCGAGAGGAGTGAAATATCTGATTGAAGCAGAATGCGGTGGCAAGACCGCTGCGTTTGCGTTTCTGCACGACGCGCATAGGTTCCGCGCCGGAGATCCGCGCAGCGAGGCGGCGATGAAATGCGTCATTGCCGTGGACAGGTTGCCGAAAGGGGAGGTTACATTCAAGGTGTCGGCTTTTTCCTGGTGGGAGAAGCAGAGTGCGCCGATTGTCTCCATTTACAGAATCTGAAAAAGGAAAGGAATCCGTCATGATCATGAAATCATCATTGGTTGTTGCTTCGTTTCTTCTTGCGGAAAACATCTTCGCCGCAAATATCTGGTATGCAGATGCGAATAAAGCGGATGATACCGGTGACGGAAAATCTCCGGAAACCGCCCGCCGTCACATCCAATCGCTGATCGATGATGAATCGGTTGTGGATGGTGATACGATTGTGGTTCTTCCGGGTACGTATGATCACGAGGTGACGACCGACGCGAACGATTATTCGGCGCGCGTCTATGTGAACAAATCTCTGACCATAAAGGGGCTTGACGGGCGAAAGGGAGATACGCACATTGTAGGCGTCAAAGGAAATACGGAGCCTGGCATCGGAGAAGGTGCGGCCAGAGCGATTTCCGTTAATGCCGACAATGTGGTGATCGAGGGGCTGACAATACGTGATGGGTATGCGCCCGGAACGGCTACTGAAACATATGGTGGAGGGATCCGTTTCAAAAACAGCACGGACAATTGGTTGATTGACTGTGTGGTATCGAATTGCGTTGCATATTGCGGAGGTGCCGTCTCCAGAGGAATTGCGGTCAGATGCCTTTTC
>JAGBFY010000127.1 GCA_017936245.1 Kiritimatiellia bacterium | reverse complement strand
GCCAACCACCCAAATGAGATTACCGTCAATGAACGCCTTCCCGCGATGGACAAGCTCTGCATACGAAATGTCGCCGGCGGTGCGTCCAAGCCAGAACCCGACAGAGGCAAGAATGGCGGTCCAGATTCCGGCGCCCAGCCCCGTGAAGAACGTGAACGGACCAAGCGGCATCTTTGCGATCCCGGCGGGGATTGATATAAGCTGACGGATCGCCGGGAGAAGACGACATACGAAAGTGGCGAGGTTTCCATATCGGTTGAACAGTTCAACGGCGCGGTCAAGCGCGGCAGGTTTCAGGAAAAACCATTTCCCATGCCGCCGAAGGAACGGTTCGCCCAGCCAAAGCGAAAGGAAGTAGTTCACATACGCCCCAGAGAGGGAACCGGCAAGTCCCACAAGGATAGATACGCAAAGATCGGGTTACGCGTCATGAAATTTTAGTTCCCCCCGTGCTGCCATGAATCCGGCGTGAATCATGACAATTTCACTCGGGAATGGGATAAAGGAACTCTCTACCGTCATGAAAAAGAATATGAGCGCGAATCCCCATACAGGCGCATAGGCCGCTATCTGGTCGAGATGGGAGGCAAGCATGTCAAGCATCGTTTCATTCTCCTTTATGGCATTTGAATCTGACCGCGTCACACACTCTATCCGGTGGCGGCTCTGACAAACATTTCCCTGTCGCAAAAGGACAGCGAGGATGGAACGCGCAGCCCGACGGCCAATTGTCTGGCGGCGGAACCGTGCCGGGGATGTCGGCCAGCGGCGCATCCATCGGCGCGTCAAGTGCAGGCACAGCCTTCAGAAGCCCCTGCGTGTACGGATGGCGCGGATTTGCGAGCACTTCCTCCACAGGACCAGACTCCACAATCTCTCCGGCGTACATGACATTGACCGTATCCATACGTCCCGCGACAAGCCCAAGATTGTGCGTGATGAGCAGAACCGCCATACCCGTCTCGGCGGCAAGAGAGTCGATAAGTTCAAGCACCTCGCGCTGTGTCGTTACATCCAGCGCCGTCGTCGGCTCGTCCGCGACAAGAAGATCTGGCTTCGCCGCCAGCGCCATTGCAATCATCGCACGCTGACACTGTCCGCCAGAGAGGCGGCACGGATACGAAGAATAGACGCGCTCAGGATCCTCAAGGCCCGTCCGGCGCAGCAGCTCGACGATCTCCTCACGCGATATCCCCTTCGCCGCTTCGTGTATCTGAGCACCAATCTTCATCACCGGATTCAACGATTCCATCGGGTTCTGGAACACATACGCAAGCCTGACCTCTGGATGGTCCTTCCAGAGAGAAAGGGCGGTAAGCGACTTTCCGCACCCCGACTCCCCCACAAGCGCGACTCGCCCATGCTTCGGAACTGTAAAGCTCACGTTGCGCACAGGCACGGCATCGCCGAACGATATGCGCAACCCCTCAACCTTCAAAAGCGTTTCGTTGTCTATCATCTGTTCTTGTCTAGATTCCACATTGACGGGAATTTAAAATTGCCTTGAATAATATCAATTCCAGAAAGCTAAATCAACCTCCAACCACTTGATTGGGTAATCGGTTATAGGCTACCGGTAACAGACAAGATAACCCACAAAGCCAATCCATAACGCATCACACTTCTATGGTGTGATATAATCAATGTCCGTTATGGATCGAGTTACGCCAGAGCAGCGCAGCAGAATAATGAGCAGGATAAGAGGTCGGGACACAAAGCCCGAGGTTCTTGTCCGCAAACGGATTTTTGCCGCCGGCTGGAGATTCCGGGTCTGCGACAGACGTTTCATGGGCAGGCCGGACATAGTGGTTCCGAAAGCCAAGACCATCATCGACATCCGCGGATGTTTCTGGCACCGTCATGGATGCTCCGACTCGACAATGCCCAAAAGCAACGTGCAGTTCTGGATGGAGAAGTGGTCGAAGAACGTCAAACGCGACAAGCGCAACGAAAAAGCATGGAAGGACAGCGGATGGAACGTAATCACGGTATGGGGTTGCGCACTTGAAGGCTTGAAGCGCGAACGGATACTTCTTCGCATCTGTGAATGTCTCAACGCCTGGACAGAAGAGGCCTCACTTGGCAAAAAGCGCCGTGTACCCCATCGTCTCACCCTTCCACGCATGCCGTAGCAGCAGGGCAGGGGAATATTTCGCTTAAACGGGCATTCAGGAGAGGCTCCAAACCGTGGTCTCCCCTAACCGTTAAAAGCCAGTCACTATCATCCGGCTGCGGCACAGTCCTCAAAAACCGACATCCGCATAAAACTCGTCAGCACTGGCAAAGCCAAGGATATCTAGAACGATTTCGCCTTCTTCAGCAAGCTCCCTATCGTTCAAGGAGTCGACTCGCCAAAACCAGCCGCCGGCCAAAAGAACTGCAAGCGCCGCAGCCACGGACATGGACGGAACAAGCCTGCGCCAACGCCTTTTGCGCTCCGCCTCAAGCCGGATGGCGGCTATTATTGCAGCGTCAACCTTAGCCGATGGCTCAGCCGAGATCGCTTCCTTCACTACATATTCAAAACTGCCAGCCTTCATTTCAAGACTCCTTTCTCCGCCAGCGCAGCCTTCAGACTTTTCACGGCGTTGTGCATCCGCGCAAGCACCGTCCCTATAGGTGCGGCAAGCATATCCGCGATCTCTTTGAACGACAGTTCCCCCGTGATGCGCAAAAGCACAACTTCTCTCTGCGCCGCTGGCAATGCGTCAATTGCATCGCAGACCGCACTTTTCCTCTCACTTTCTTCAATCTGCATCAAAGCATTCGCCGCCGCATCATCGCTCAACTGGTCAACCACCGTATGCTCCCCTTCGCCGGCAGCACAAACCGGAGCATCCAGAACAAGTGATGGCGACTTTTTCCGCATGCGGTCCGTCGTTTTGTTGCGTACGATCTGCCAAAGCCAAGCCCTGAAATTCCCGGAACGATAATCGGAGGCGCAACGAATTACCTTTAGCCATACATCCTGATAAATATCCTCGGCCTCGGCGGCATCACCGACCATTCGCAGCAGCCATGAATAAACACTTTGGCGGTAGCGGAGATACAGCGTCTCCATCGCAGCGGCATCTCCGACGATGAACGCAGCCATGAGTTCATCGTCGGTATTATGCTCCTTACCTGACATCCGTTATTCCGAAGTTGCAGGATTGCGGGCCGTTGCTTTTCTTCCTTTGCCGCGCATCGGACGGCGGCCAGGCTCTGACGCTCCCACTCCCCGGCGCATCGAACGGCGCACCTTTCCGCGTTCCATCATCATATTGCGTGCGTTCTGCATCTGCTCTTCGGTAAGATTCTCGCGCAACATAAGAATCGTCTTCACCGAAAGGCGAGCTTGGTCGGCACGAAGTTTGGCGACCGCATCGATCTTTGCCATTACTTCCTTGCTGTCAGCAGCCTTATCAGCAAAAAGCTTGCGCATAAGTTCCGCCTGCTCACGGGAAATCTCCCTTACATTCTTTTCTATGGCATTCGCTTCATCCTTGATACTTTCCAGATCGGCAAGAAGCTTGTCGGCCTTCGCCTTGTCGGAGATCCCAATTTCTCAAAGTTCTCCTTCTTCGTAAACATCCTCACAAGCCACGGCCCCTGCCCACCCATCATCGGCCGCTGCATCACCCGCGCACCATTCGGCTTTTCCGGCGACGCTTCCGCATTATCTTGAGCAAAAGCGCCTGAAGACGCAATTGCCGCCAATGCAATGATAATAAGTCTTTTCATACTGTCTTTCTCCTTTTGTTATGGTTGTTATGATAACATAAACGAATGAGACATGATTTTATTGCCACCATGAAGATGCAAAATTGACGAAATGTCGTTCGACCACAGCGACGAACACGAGTTTACCACATCTAACACATCCTTCAAACCATTTTCCGCCATAAAGCATAACGGCTTCACAATCCCTGCAAACAGTAGAATTAAGGTCAAACCTATTTTCCACTGGTTCCATTTTCCGTCACAACCGCAGCACTGTCACATTGGCATTGAAACTAATACTGGCAACACTGGAGATTGGCAACATTCTCCTGCCTCCTTACGGCAAAGCGACCTCAACCGTAAAGTTGTATGCATTTCGCTATGCTATGTATAAATCCTGCAGACGAAATGAATGTCAGATAAATGGTATAATTATCGGCATATGACATTTCAGACAGGACAAAGAATCGGTTCCTACCGTGTGCTACGTCATATCGGCAGCGGCGGGATGGGTGAAGTGTACGAAGTTGTTCATGAACAGCTTCAGTCGCGTTATGCGATGAAAGTGTTCGTGGCCGCATGCGGCAACGCCGCTCTCCTTCGCGAGCGCTTTCTTGCCGAGGCGCGAGCTATGAACCGGTTGCGTCATCCCCGAATCGTAAGGGTTTACGATCTCGGTATCGAAAACGATCATCCGTATCTGGTGATGGATCTGATGGTCGATTCCAACGGCGATCCGGCGACTCTGGCGGCGGCGAAGCAGAAAGGCGGAATCTCGGAAGAAAAGATATACGGCTGGTATCTTGATCTGCGCGAAGCGCTGAACACCATTCACAAGGCGGGCATCGTTCATCGCGACGTCAAGCCGGTCAATGTTCTTTTGGATGCCGACGGTCGCGCCATGCTGTCCGATTTCGGCGTTGCGCGTTATGAGGGCGAGATTAAATGCGCGCTCTCGATCGAAAATACGTTCGTGACCGGCCAGAATGCCTTGGAGCGCCCTGTTTTCGGGACGATGACCTACCTTGCGCCGGAAGTCTGCGGCGGCGAGAGCGCAACGCCGGCAAGCGACCTTTATTCGCTTGGCGTATTGGTGCTTAAGATCCTTACCGGCATCAGTTACGAGCGCGGCCTAAACCTTTCGCTGATGCTGCGGCCTTTTTCTCCCTGTTGGATGGATGTTCTGCCGGTTTTGCTTTCTGAAGATCCTGAAGAGCGGCAAAAGGCATCACTGTCAGTGTTTCAAGAAGAAAAGCAGTATTCCCGCAATTGGATGAAATATGCCGCCTCGTTTGTCGCGTTGCTGTCGGTGGGATCGGTTCTTTATTGCGCTAAACCGTCCGTTATTCGCGCTTACGATGAGTATCGGCTTTTATGCGCGAAAAAAGAGCGGTGTGCATTTTTTGATGCGGCGTTCGCGCCGGTCGATAAATAAATTTTAATTTCGATGGTGCGCTTGTGAAAATGATGCGTTTCTCCTTGTGTTCAGGCGGATGTTCCGTACTGAATTGGCAAACAAGGAGTTAAAAACATGAAAAAGTTGTTGATAGGAGTTTTTATTGCGGGGATATCCGCCTTTTCGGTGTCAGGCGCAGTTCCTTCTAGAGATGCGCTTAAAGAGGCGCACGCAAAAGTGGATGAAGCGCTAAGGGATATCCGCACAGAATTTGAAAATGGTGACAAGGAAGCTGTAGACGTTGCCAACCGGGCGCTTGAACTTGTGGAAATCGCCGAAAACTCCGCACAAAAGTACCTCTTTTACAAAGGCGCAATGATGTTCTTCGTCCGCGCGAAGATGTATGACCGCGCTGCCGAAATAGCCAATGAGATGGCCACGGCGATGGGTGGCGTTTCCGATGTCGAGATGCTCGCCTTTATCGAACCCGCATTGCGCAAGAATCGTCGTGAAGCAGGCGTATTGCTCGACCTTTACCGCAAATACGAGGGACGCGCCGAATTGAACCGTGAAGCCGAAGATTTGCGCCGCAACCTCAAGGAACAGCCTGGAGTAAGCGTGTATCGTCGTCAGCTTGCTGAAGTACTTGTACTGCTTGGAGACTGGGATGCTGCACTTAAAGAGTTTGCTGCCGTACCTGAACGCGTAGGCGCAATCGCCAAGGCGGAACTCGAAATGAAGAAAGGCGGCGCAAAAGTTGACGCCCTCAAGCACGGTGATTTCTGGTGGAAGTATCCAAACCGCAATCCGCTTGGCAAGATTACTCCATTCCGCTTGCATGCCGCCGATTTCTACCGTGAAGCACTTTCAGAAGCCTCTCTTTCCGAGTTGAAGCACAAGGCGATCGTTCGCAAACTTGACGAAATATCGGACGGCGAAGCCGTACCTGTAGTTACAAAGAAGAATACTCCAGATTCTTCGGACGGGCGCAAGGCTCCGATTGCGTTCAAGATCGACGGCACCGAGTTCAATATGCTCGCCTGCACGCCCGGCACGTTCAAGTTCTCGCTCGACTTCAAAAAGCCAGAGCGCAAAATCACCATTACGCGCAACTACTGGATGGGGGCGACGCCGGTTACATACGAACAGTGGTGGTCGGTGATGACGCCCGACAAATCGAAGCGCAAGCCCATCTACAAGGGCGGCGAAAAGGCGCCGGTCACAATGGTTTCGCGTGAGGATATCGAAAAGTTCTGCAAGGAACTGACGCGCCGAAACAAACGCTATCTCCCGAGCGGCTACGAGTTCCGTCTGCCGACGGTTGCCGAATGGGAATGGGCGGGGCGTGCCGGACGCGAAATTCCGAAAATCGACTACACCAAACCCTACGACCCCAAGACGCAAGACCCGTACGATGTCGCGTTTTACTTCGGCCCGCAGCAGGAAGGAACTACAGATAATGCGTTGAAGAAAATCGGGTATTGTTATCAGAAAGGGAATGCTGAGCGCGAGAAATACGGTGTGCCGCGAATTGATAAGCAAGTCGGTTACCGCGGCCATCATTCCGATACATACTTGAATGAACTTACTCCGGTTCCCGTCGCTAAATATCAGCCGAACAAATGGGGTTTTTATGATATGATCGGAAACAGTCCGGAGTTGATGGCCGATATTCTTCCGTGTGAGAATGATCCTAATTTTGGTACGAAATTCTTTAATACACCTCATGACGGTGGTTGGACGCCGAATATTCCCGGTGGTATCTGGGGACAAATTATGGCTTATCAAACCGCATTAGACAAACAGTTAAAAGATCCTTGTTTCATTTGCCGAAAAAATGCGTATTATTTGTTCAGAGGAACTCCGAGTTGCTCGGCATACAAATCCTATCCTGATGGAACACTTTTCCCGAACGGGTTTAACGCCAAAATAGCTCCGGCCATCTTTCTTCGTCGCGATGTAAATGGACCGATCTGCGCTTTCCGTCTCTGCATCGGGCCGAAGTTGAAGCCGACGTATGTCGATTGACGCTGCAGGAAGAGGATTTTAGCGATGAATATCTTTCCTGAAACGCCGCAGGCGCTCTTGAAGAAGATCGCCGAACTTTCGAACGGAGCCGATGAGATCGTCTGGAAGGAGCTTATCGAGCTTTACGCCCCAGCGCTTCGGCTTTTCGTCAAGCTACGCGACTCCAATCTGCCGGACGCGGATGTCGAGGATGTGGTGCAGGAGGTGTTCATCAAACTGGTCGAGGTGTTGCGCCGTCAGGCGTACGACAATGCGCGCGGAAGATTCCGCGCGTACCTCGCCGTGATGGTGCGCCGAATTCTGGTCGATCGCTACCGGCGGCGGATGTCGCGGCCGGACATGGATGCGGCCGCTGCGATCGAAGAACTTGATCAAGAGGCCGCTTCTCCTGATGCCGGCACTATTCTCGACGTGAAATGGCGCCTTGCCTGCCACATCGCTGCCGAACGGCATGTTCTGGAGAAGTCGGCGATTTCCGACCAAAGTCGTGAAGTTTACCGACTTTCAGCGGTGGATGGATTAAGCAACGCCCAAATCGCCAAACAGCTGGGACTTAAGGAAAACGCCGTCCGCCGAATCAAAAGCCGCGTCGCGGCAATGGTAGAGGCTATTGAACGCACCCTTTACGAATGATGCCGTTAAAAGTTACGGATGATATTTTGAACACGTAGCGCAACCTGCACATTCCGCATTACGATTACCGCTGCCGCGGTCCCTTGTAGGATTCACGCGGCTCCTCCTTTCAACCGTGCATTGTGCCACGGCGAATAAAAGGTTTTGCCCTTCGGTTAGTTATGAGTGAAGAGTTGAGAATGGAGAATGCTTCGCCCACTGGGACGTGTAGGACAGGTGAGACGCGTAGGACAATAAATCAGACAATTCGCAGAATTTATCATTGCCCGGATCCTCATCTGCCCCTCCTGCAAAATTC
>JAGBFY010000126.1 GCA_017936245.1 Kiritimatiellia bacterium | reverse complement strand
TCATCGCTTATGAACTATCTTAAGCGTTCGGAAATGCTGGCGATAGATCCGGATAAAACGCAGTTTGTATCAGAGTTGGAGTTCGATGTTACAAACTTGGCAGATTTGAAGCCGATCGGTATGCTCTTTCAGACTGGCTATCTTACGATCAAGGATTACTCGGATGGTTTCTATACGCTTTCGGTTCCTGATGAGGAGGTGCGGCGGGATCTCAATATCCTGATGGCGGGAGTTGCCGCTGAAAAAGATGTTGCATGGGCGGCAAGCTTGGGCGCGAAACTGCGTGCTGGTGTATTCCCGGACTTCTTCCTTGGACTCAAGTCGCTCTATGCGGCGATGGCGTACGGTTCGACGGAATCCTCTGTTCATGAAAATCCATACGCCCGTTGCCTTTCGTTCTTGCTTGCCGGAAGTGGCTTTCGTTTCACGATGGAGGATGTGCAGGCGAACGGACGCGCAGATATCGTGGCAAGCCACGTAAATGGCGTATTCATTTTCGAGCTCAAGATTGGTGAGTCGGTCGACAGGGCATTCAAGCAGATTCGCGAGAAGAATTACGCGGCACCCTATCTTGCTTCGGGTCTTCCGATTCATCTCATCGGCCTTTCTTTCGACCCCGAAACCCGCCAGCTTGTCGATGCTGCTGCAGAAGAATTTTAAGTGGTACGATTCTTGAACCTAAAAAGGTGCATATCATGAAAATTGAAGTAATGCTTATTACGGGTGCTTTGCTTTGTTTTACTGCAACCGCAGCGCCTGATCACCAGTCCGGAGCTTTCCCCGCCGGTGGTGCTGTGGCCGCCGTCGGCAACAGGCTTTCAGTGGTGCAGACGGCGGACGAATATAACTGCTGGCCAATGATTGAGAAAGTTGCCGGGAAAATAGTCTGCCTTTACAGCCGGGGACGCGGACATTGGTATGACGGTATGCGTGGGGCCTGTGTTCGCACCTCAGTTGATAGATGCGTTTCTTGGACACCGGAAATCTGCATTACCAACAATCCTGATGTTTGTGAATGTGCGGAGGGTACCGGTCTCGACAATGACGGTTCGATGCTCATGTGGATGATTTGCAACAAGAGCCGTCGCAACTGGCATAGGCTTTATCGCTCAGTCGACGGAGAGCATTTTACCTTGGTTTGTCAGCCGTCATTGTCTCCTGAGCCTACGCAAGTGACCGGTATAATCTCCATGCCCAATGGCATGTTGATGTCATTGTGGTTCGCAGGAGATTACCGTAAGGCTAATGACGGCCACACATGGGGTACGCTCACCAGTTCAGATAATGGCGGCAGCTGGGTTCAACGGACAATAGAGAGGGATTTGTCGCGGGAGGAATGGCCTACAGAAATATCAGCTGTTTCACTTGGTGATGGGAGAATTCTCGCTATCGGCCGTTCAGAGCGCGGCTCCCAGCGACAGTTTCAGTTGACATCCTGCGACAGTGGGGTGACATGGAAGAAATGCCGAACAAACATAGATGATGTTAAGGAATCTACACCTTCGCTTGTCTACGACAAGGCGTCAGGTTTGGTTTCCAACTATTATTTTCAGCGCGGGCACGGCATTTTATGGCGGCGAACTGCGTATGTTGATGAGATATTCGACAATCCTAAAGCATGGCCAAAGCCTGAAGAGGTGGCGCGCGGCGGCAGAAAACGACCGTATGATTCCGGCAACGCAAAGGCGGTTGCAGATGGTGATCTGCATCATGTAGCCTATTATTCGGGCAATCCCACGAACACTGCAATCGTCGTTGTGAGCGTGCGCACAGCCGCTAAAGCCGAATGATTGAAGGAGCTTGTGGGGAAAATCTGGGGTCACACCCTTTGAAAAAGTGAGATAAGTTAAAAAGTGTGGGCGGATATTTGATTAATTGGATGATTTCTGTTGGTTCTTGAAGGGACAGACCCTTCAAAAGGCAACGGGTAAGCTGCGCGTTGTACGGGTGGATATCATGGAAAAATCAAGGGATTTGGATTTGCTTCAATGCACTCGGTAAAGGGCGTTCTGAGGGTCAAGTGTCCTTCATGCCAAGGGTCAAGAGCCCCCACCAAGTACAAAATGGGGGTCTTGATTTTTCTTGCGGTAGTCGCGCATTGTCATGCCTGTGCGTTTCAGAAACATCTTCTTGATAAAGGCGTCCGAGCGGTAGCCGCATTGCGATACAACCGTCGCTATGGGTGCTGACGTGTGCGACAGCAGTTCGTAGATTCTTTCAAGTCGGCGCTCATGGATTTCGTTGAGGATGGTTCGTCCTGTATCCTTCTTGAAAAGAAACGTGGCGAGCCGGCGAGAGCAGCGCATTTCGGCAATCACATCGTCCAGACCTATAGTGTCATCGCAGGCATGGCGGCGGATGTATTCTACAGCCCGGCGCACGACTGGATGCTGTTCGGATCCGGTATCTGTGGAACCTCGCCGGACGATACCTATAGGTCCGTATCGTTCAATCACCGGTGGAGTTTCGCGCGCTGCACCGCTTCGTGTGCGATCGATCTCATTCGCCAGCATCTGTGCAAGCCGGTATCCGGCGCCTTTGAAGTCGGGTTCTACACTTGTGATGCCGGGAGAGACCATTTCGCAGATCTGTTCGTTGTTGTCGATTCCAGCGATTGCGATATCTTCCGGAATCTTGAAACATCCCACTGTTGCGGCATGGTGCGCTTCGATGGCGAAGTAGTCGCTTGCGGCGAGGATTCCGCATGGCTTGGGGAGTCTGCGGATATCTTCCACCAGGTCGTTTCGGTCTAATTCCGTCACACAGAAACCGGCAGACTTCGCCTCTTTCTTGAAACGGTCTAATCTGTCATCATCCCAGTGAAGTTTTTTCCCTGTGCCAACGTAGGCGTAGGAGCGGCATTTGAGTGCGAGAAGCTCCTTTATCGCCAATGAGGCTGTCGCCGCGGAATCATGCAGAAGGCAGGAATGCTTCTTAGACGGCTTACGTGAATCCTGATCAAGGTAGACCGTCGGTAGTTTGTTGAACACGGCATCGGGGGCTTTGCCCGTACTCATGGCGCGGTCGACAAGGCAGCCTATCGGATTCCAGCTTTTCAGGGCGAGTTGGATATCGGCTGGGGTTGCGTATCGTTCCACCACCTGTACAAACCAGTTCCGGGACTGAGCAAATGCATGAACACCTGCAAGCTTTCTCTGCCAGCTTGCCCGCGTTGTGCTCTGGAAAAACAATATTACATCCATAAATGCAGACATTATACCACAGCGTACTGCCCGATTGACTATGTTTTTGTTTCCAATCGGCTACCATGTTCCATCTGAGTTGTGCTAAAATGGCGCCATGAATTTTCAAAAATCATATTTCAAGGCTATTGCCGTTGTTTGCACATTCAATGCAGACGAAGTGCAATCGGGTGAGAAAAGCGGTGCATTGCCAGAATAATAACAATCGTATCATTAAGTGGAATGAAGCAAAAATGAAGAAAATCATACCTATAATAATTACATTGAGCGGCATTTCTGTCGCATTCAGCGGAGATGTTTCATTCAGGGAGGATTCAATCGTTCTTCCTACATATGCGCCGGGTGGGTATGACAAAACACCTCTTTTCTACACAGGCCGCGTATATCAGGGGGCGCAAGGGCGGGTCTATCCTTATCCGATGCAGGACGTTCTCTTCGACGGCAAGATGGATGAGACGTACAAGTATCTTACTCTTCAGAACAGGTGGTTCCATGTCGGTCTTCTGCCGGAGCACGGCGGACATCTCCTGAACTTCACCGACAAGGCTACGGGGTTCGAGACGTTCTACCGTCAGCATGTGGTGAAGCCGGCCCTTATCGGCATGCTCGGCGCGTGGATCTCCGGCGGCGTCGAATGGAACTTCCCGCACCACCACCGCGCCACGACCGCAATGCCGATCGACTGGCGCGCCGTCGCGAACGATGACGGCTCCAAAACGATCTGGATCGGCGAAACGGAGCTTCGCCGCCGCCTCAAGTGGACGATCGGCCTTTCGCTCCTGCCCGACCGCGCCGTTCTCCGTGCGGAGAACGTGTTCATGAACCGCAATCCGTGGATCGAGTCCATGATCTACTGGGCGAACGTGTCCGTACACTGCGACGAGAACTACCAGATCCTCTTCCCGCCGTCGATGCACGTAGGCTTCGACCACCACAAGAACTACTGGACCAGCTATCCGATCGGTCCGCGTAAGGAGGAGATTGAGCTTCTTCCTTCCCAGCGCTCAAAGTACGCCAACGACATCGAGGGCATGATGGACCTCAGCTGGTGGAAGAACTTCACAATTGAATCGCGTTCGATTTTCGGTCTTGATCCGGACAATGCCTTCATGGCCGGATACGACCACAAGAAGAAGTGCGGCACGGCGCATGTATCCAACCGCCATATAACGGTCGGCAAGAAGTTCTTCCTTTGGGGTAACTTCCCGGAAGCGCAAGTTTGGGACAAGGTTCTCACCGACAAGGATGGTCCGTATCTTGAACTGATGGTCGGCTGCTGGAGCGACAATCAGCCCGACTATTCCTGGATAGCCCCCTACGAAACACGTAAAGTTTCGCAATACTGGTTTCCGGTGAAGGGCATAGGCGGCGTCAAGAACGTCACGATCGACGGCGCCGTCAACGTCGATCGTACCGGAAAGGACGAGATGCTCGTCGGTTTCCATTCGACACGCGCACTGGAAGGCTGCACGGTCACCCTCGCCAAGGGTTCCGAAAAGGTGTTTGTGGAAAAGAATGTCAAGATCGATCCCGATACGCCGTGGTGCAAACCGATCAAGGTCGATCCCGCCGCCAAGGATCAGCAGTTCACCGCGTCTATCGCAGACAAGGACGGCAAGGTGTTCCTCTCCTACACGCCGGTGCCTCCGCAGGGCGATGTGAAGCTTCCTCCCAAGGTGGAGAACCCGAAGGAGCCGAAGGAATATACGTCAGCAGAACTCGCATATCATGTCGGACTGCGTCTCGACCAGTTCCATAACGGCATCCTCGATCCCGTTCCGTACTACAGGCGTGCACTCCAGATAGATCCCGACTACTCCAAGGCCAATCTCGCGATGGGCGTCAGGCTTGCGAAGAACGGCTCCTACGCCGAGGCCAAGCCGTATCTCGAAAAGGCGGTCGCCCGCGCGACGCAGAACCACACCCGTGCGCTCGACGCCGCGCCGGAGTATTATCTCGCTCTCGTTGAACGCGCGCTCGGCAATCTCAAGCGCGCCGAAGACCTCTTCTGGCGCTGCACGTGGCGCCTCACGCACAAGAAGGAGTCGTACGTGGAGATTGCGCGCATCGCCGCGCTGAAGGGGGATTGGCAGGAAGCGCTTGCGCGAATCGACGATGCTCTCGCGCTTGGCCAGGACGAGACGAAGCTTTGGACGATGAAGGGCGTGTTTTTGAGTAAAGAGAAAAGAGTAAAGGGTAAAGAGGCCGTGGATTGTTTTGAGCGTGCGATCAAGTGCGATCCGCTCGAATACTGGGCGGTCGTCGAGAAGGACGGATTTGCCGCCGCCGAGAAGAACCGCGGCCTCAAGGCTCAGCAGCTTCTCGAATGCGTCAGCGACTATTTCGGCATCGGCGCATGGGATGAGATTGTGCAGCTTTGCGATGCCGCACTCGCGAAGGCCGCCGTCGAGAAACCCTATGCCACGGAAGGGGCGCTCTCGCTCAAGGAGACGATCGCCGCCTGCGAC
>JAGBFY010000125.1 GCA_017936245.1 Kiritimatiellia bacterium | reverse complement strand
CCTTTCGGCAACCACCTCGCGCATCCTCATGGACATCATCTCATCGAATTCCAGTTCAGTCATGGCATTCCTCCTTTTTCTGTCTGTTCAACAGTTCACAGAGTTCCTTTCGCGCATTGTGAAGACGGGACTTCACCGTACCCGGCGGTACGGAGAGCATTCCGGCTATTTCATCAATGTCGCGACCTTCAAAATACTTGAGCACTACAACCTCGCGCAGCAACGGAGATATCTTCGCCAAGGCGTTGCCGACATCTTCCCTTGTGAATAGCTGACGCACATCTGTGACACCAGACGGCGAGGTTTCAGGAATATCCCTCGGTGTCCCTACCGGCACTATGTCCAAATGCCTTTTGCGCAGATCCATCCGGCGGAAATTGAGCATTATGGCATATATCCAGTTGAAGAAATCTCCCGTCGGCTCGTACTGCCTTATTTTCTTTATGACGCGGTCAAATGTACGGAAAACAAGCTCCTCCGCCTCATGTTCATCGGCGCAAAGAAGTATGGCGGCGGCAAAAAGCCTGTTTCCATACTCGGAAACAAGCTTTTTCGCTCCGTTTTCTCCGTTTTTCCGTATCTCTTGCCAGATTTCCATAACTTGTAAAAGGCATTACGCCCTTTACAATAAGACAATGCAGAAAACCAGAAAAAGGTTCAATGAAAAATCAGCTGACTGCCAATTAAGCCATGCTTATCACGTCAGGCAAGACCGCCGTTCACGGAAATGACCTGTCGCGTCACATATGCCGCCTCGTCACGGAACAGAAACGACACGACGGCCGCGACTTCATCGGCCGTCCCCAGACGCCGCATCGGAATCGCCTTCTTCATCTCATCCTGCATATCGGCCAACGCCTCCGACATGTCCGTTTCGATGAGGCCAGGAGCGACCGCATTCACCGTGATTCCCCGCCGGGCAAGTTCAACAGCCAACGCCTTGACGGCTCCGATAACACCGGCCTTCGCCGCCGAATAGTTGACCTGACCCCGATTGCCGATCAATCCGCTGACGCTTGACATGGCTACGATGCGCCCCTTGAAATGCGCGGCAATCATCGGCATCACGCACGGCTTAAGCACATTGTAGAATCCGCCGAGATCTGTATCAAGAACCTGATCCCATTCAGCGTCCTCCATTCCCGGGAAAACATTGTCACGATTTATGCCTGCGTTGAGTACAACCCCGTAATACGGTCCGTTCTTTTCGATATCCGCTTCAATGGCCTTCCGGCATGCTTCCCTGTCGGAAACATCAAACTGCAGATCAGTTCCAGAAGAACGCACCGAATGAGTGACCACCTCAAAACCGTCCGCCCTAAGCCTGTCGGCGACAGCCTTGCCGATTCCACGCGACGATCCTGTGACCAGAACTCTTCTCTTTACGCTCATGTCCATTTCCCAATCATGCAGTTTTAGAAAGCATTCCAACCTGTCAATGTGCAACCACTGCCGTTGAAGGTGCGGAAACCTTCACAGTCGTCGATGAGGACGCAATGCCGTCCGACTTGGCCTTGACCGTTATCACGCCCGTCGCACCCGGTTTCGCACGGACAATGACCTGCGCCCAGCCGTTGAACACCCGGCGCGAAGGACGCTTGAAGTCTTCGAAATCCGTTTCATCACCATTGTCGACGGCAACAATCTCGCCAGGTCCGTCAACGGAGAAATCAACTCTGTTGCGGACACGGGGAACGACCAGCCCTTCCGCATCGCGAAGCGAAACGTTCACATAGCAGATGTCCTCACCGTCAGACACAACACCATCCGTTTCAGCATCCAAAACAAGTTTCGCCGGTGCGCCGGTCGTTTTTACGGTGTCGCGCGCCCATTCTTTGCCGTTCCTGTACACGACAACCTCAAGTGTTCCCGGCTCATACTTGACGTCGTCCCACCTGAGACGGTACGCACGATCCCATACGCCGGGCTGTTTGCGCTGACGGCCGAGAGAGCGTCCATTGAGGAACAGTTCACCCTCATCGCCGGAAGTGAACACGTACACAGGCGTGACAAGCCCTTCGCGCTCCTTCCAGTTCCAGTGAGGAAGGATGTGCGCCATAGGCAAGTCAGGACGCCAGCGCGACTGATACAGCCAGAATGCGTCCTTCCTGAATCCGGCCTGATCGAGAAATCCGGTGTTGCACGTATGGATTGCGGCACGGGTCATACCGCGCTCTTTCACTTCAGACAATGCCTTGCGCTGGACTTCAGGATCGGAGAACTTCGGCTTCTTGCGCCATTCGTCACACCAGTAGGGTCCGCCAAGATAGTCCACGCCTGTCCAGATGAACTCGCCGATGCACGTTTCCACCTTGTCCATCCAGTACCACTGCACATCAGGCGGACACGCCCAGCCACCATTGAGACTGCTCCAGCCCGCCGCCTCCCAGCAGTAGGATGAGTTGTAGAAGTTGCAGAAAGACGCCTTGCCCCATTTCTGCTCGACAGGGAAGTTGTATTC
>JAGBFY010000124.1 GCA_017936245.1 Kiritimatiellia bacterium | reverse complement strand
GCAACCGAAGAACTGCATTATGGAAGAGCCGGCGGTAGCCACACAGCCGCAAACCGCATTATTGGGTGTATAGAGGTTATAGAGAGGATTGCCATCGATTGGCGACTCACTCTGATTCCAATGGGTGAAGCGACCGCCGGTCTCGAATCCATCGACTATGCGACGGACGTATGGACTGGCGTCGCCGCCCTCCAGCGAAGCGCCAAGGAGATTCACTCCGGCATTGGGGTTGTCGTACTTCGCCCACTGGGCATTGGCCTTCGTGACAGAAGCCTTGACATCTTCGGGCAGTTCAGCGGCGGTTGACTGGGTGGTTGCTGAAAGCGCAGAAGCCATACGCACACCGGAATTGCCGGAGGTGGCACTGGAAGTTGAAGAGCCTCTGATGATTGAGAGACGGTTCTTCATATCCTTCTTGAGGATGGAAGGAAGCGGGTGGCCGGCAGGGAACGTGCCGTCGGATTTTTCAAGGACGGCGATCACGAGATCAAGGTCGGTATCGGGCGAGGCAATCACGACGCCGCCGTTGGACATCTTTACGATCCAGTAGAGAACGGTACCGTCGCTATCCTTTACAGGCGTGGCGCCTGTGACCGAACCGGGGTTGGCGAACGCAGATCCATTCGCGGCGGCCCAAGCGGAAACGGCACGCTTCACCTGCACAGACGACACTTCCGCCGCCTGCGCGTTGAGCGCAAGTATCGCCGCCAACATTGCGACGACATGAAATTTTTTATGAAACTTCATTCGTTTTCACCTCTCGAGGGTACAATCCTCCTAAAAAAACGGGCGTAGTTTACCACTACACGGCTCTTTTCGCAAGCGGAAAATTCATTATTAGTGGTTAGTGGTTTGTGGTTAGCAGTAGGCGGTAGGGCGCGATGACCCCATCGCGCCACTCTGCGTTTGGCGAACTCACCCCTATCAGCCATGCAACTGAACATACATAAAATTTTCGCTTGCTTACTAATACACCTTATAATATAATGCGCAACATGTTTTCGAAATTCAAAGGTTTTTTCTCGGCTGACATCGGAATCGATCTCGGCACGGCGAACTCGCTCGTGTACATGAAGGACAAAGGCATTGTCCTTCGTGAACCTTCCGTTGTGGCAATCGAAGAAGGTTCGAAGCACGTCCTCGCTGTGGGGCTCGAGGCCAAGCGCATGCTTGGCCGCACGCCTGCGAACATCGTAGCGATCCGTCCCATGAAGATGGGTGTGATCGCCGATTTCGACATCACCGAGGCAATGTTGAAGTATTTCATCGAGAAGGTCGCACCCAGCAAGATCAAGGGCAAGTATTTCCGTCCGCGCGTAGTGATAGCCGTCCCAAGCGGAATCACAGGGGTAGAGAAGCGCGCAATCGAGGATGCCGCCCATGCAGCCGGCGCGGGTGAGGTGTTTCTCGTGGAAGAGCCCATGGCCGCCGCTATCGGCGTGGGTCTGCCGGTTTCCGAACCGGCCGGCTCCATGATCGTTGATATCGGTGGAGGTACGTGCGAGGTGGCGATCATCTCGCTCGCCGGAATCGTCCATGCGCGGAGCGTCCGCGTGGCTGGCGATGCCATGGATGAATGCATCATGCAGTACATGCGGCGCGTGTACAACCTCCTTATAGGAGAGCGCACCGCTGAAGAAATCAAAATGGAGATCGGCAGCGCATACCCGACAGGGGAAGAGAAGACCATGGAGGTGCGTGGCCGTGATATCGTGGCGGGATTGCCGAAGACGATGACAATCACCTCCGAGGAAATAAGAGATGCACTTCAGGAAGCGGTGTCCTCGATTGTGGATGCCGTGAGAATAACCCTTGGAAACTGCGAACCGGAGCTTGCCGCCGACCTTGTCGACCGCGGCATTGTGCTCTCCGGAGGCAGCTCCCAGCTGCGCGGGCTCGACAAGCTCATCGCGCAGCAGACTGGGCTTCCTGTCACGCTTGCGGACGACCCGCTTTCGGCGGTGGCCGAAGGCACGGGCGTCGTAATGGGCGAACTCGACTTCCTCGCGAAGAACAAGAAACATTGATCTTCCGGCGATCCTTCCGGCAAGGAAGGTTTTGGAAAAGAAAACAGGCATAATGCTCTGTGCGTGTGCGCTTGTAGGCGCGGCGATCCTGCTGTGGATCGCCGGCGGCTATGCTGTCGCCTCCGAAGCTGTATATCCGCTTGAGAAGTCCGCCACATGGTTCCAGAAGAACGTATCCTGTCGCATCCGTACGCTTTGGAGACGGCAGAGCTACGCTGCGGAGAACGCCCGGCTCCGCCGTGAGAACGATATCCTGAGAATGGCGTTGAGCGAACACGAAAGAACGAAGGAGCGCGTGGCCAAGCCCGTTCCGGCGATTCTCAAGGGCTGGATCCATGCGCCTGTCCTTTCAAGAGACGGATCCACAGGGGCAAAGAACTTCCTTCGTGTCGGCAAAGGCTCGTTCCATGGGGTGTCGAAAGGTGCGGCTGTGGCCTCGCCTGATGGCCTTGTGGGGATGGTGGCAGATGTGTCGCCACACACGTGTACGGTCAAGATGATCACAGACCCGGAGGTCAAGGTTTCGTGTGAACTTGAGACGGGCGATCCAAGCCTTGGCGTTATGTACGGGATTGTGTCCGGAACCGGAGCCAGAAAGATCGCGGAGACGGAAGCGGTCGTCCTGTATGCCGTCAATCCCCTTTACATCGGCCACCTGAAGAACGGTTTCGAGCCGCCGCCGCGCACAAGGATCGTGACTTCCGGTCTGGGCGGCATCTTCCCGAAAGGAATCCTTGTGGGTTCCCTTGTTTCAAGGCCGCGCAGCGACCCGACAAAACTGGAGCAGGAAGGCGATGTGGCGCCTGCCGTGGATTTCCCCGCACTGGAGGAGGTATTCATACGACGTGAAGACTGAACTCGTCAAGATCTTAGCGGCCTTCACAGGCCTGCTGGCGCTTGCCGCCGCGCAAGACCTCTCTCCGGCCGTATTCGGAGCGAAGCCGCCGCTCCTGCTCGTGTTCGGATGCATCGCCGGCGCTCCGGCTGCGGTTGCGGCCGGACTCTTCGCCGATGCGCTTGGCGGTCTGCCGTTCGGATGCTCCGCGATATTCTTTCTCGCGGCGGCTCTTCTCTCGCGTTTTCTCAAGTCTTTTGCGTTCTTGGTCGCAATACTGTCCGCCGCGCTGTATCAGGTATGGCTTGGCTTCTGGGGAGGGGACGCCCCGTTCATCACCGCCTATGTGGCGTTCGCATACGCAGCGGTGCTTTTCCCGCTGGTGCGCAAGACGTTTCTCGCCGTCAAACAGCATACTGGCATCCTCCAAAAGGAGGCTTTGAAATGAAAGTCCCTTCATGGTCGATAGCCATGCTTGCGACGCTGTTCATTGCAGGGTTCGCCGAACTCGCGATAGGTCTGTACAACGTTCAGGTCGTAAACGCCGGAGAATACAAGAGGGATCTCACGCATCAGGCGACGCGACGCGTCCGCAAACCCGGCATCCGCGGACGCATCCTCGATTCCAAAGGCGGTGTGCTTGCGGAGTCCCGCGCACGGCGCGACATTGTGTGCGACCTTGCCGTATTCCGCAAAAACGGCAGCATATCCAACACGGTCGCCGCCGTGGAGGAGGAGATTGTCCGTCTGGCAGGGGCGCTCGGGGTGGATCGTCCGGAAAGCATCACGCCGCGCCGCATCGTGCGCCATATCCGCACGGCCAGCGCAATTCCGATGTGCGTATGGCGCGACCTCGATGAATCCACACTTGCGAGATTCGAGGAACGCGCCGCCGCGTTCACGGGATTCTCGGTCGAATCCCATGCCGAACGCCACTATCCGCGCGGCTCGTTCGCCGCCCACCTTATCGGCTATACGGGGCGCGACCGCGATACGAGCGATCCGGAAGAGGCATACATGCTGGCGTACGAGCTTGAGATGAAAGGACGTTCGGGTCTTGAGAAATACTACGATGACTATCTTGCCGGAGTTTCGGGAACAGTACGCATACCGGTGGACGCCCGCGGATTCAAGCCCGTCGAATCGACAAGCGGCAACATCTCGCTTGAGGAGACGCAGGAACGCGACGCTCAGAACGGATTGGATCTGCATCTTACAATAGACCCGGACATTCAGGCAGTCGCTGAACGGCAATTTGAAGGTGTGCGCGGCGCGTGCGTGGCGCTCGACCCGCGGGACGGCGCGGTCCTCGCAATGGTGTCTGCACCTGCGTTTGACCTGAACGAATTCGTGCCGTTCCTCTCGACGAAGAAATACAAGGCTCTCTCCGAAGATCCGGGGCGTCCCCTCCTCAACCGGGCGACCGCCGGTCTTTACATTCCGGGATCCACGTTCAAGCCCGTCACCGCAATCGCCGCACTGAACTCAGGTTTCAAGGCTCATGACGACTATGAATGCACAGGGGTGTACAAGCTTGGCACGATGCGTCTCAGGTGCTGGAGCCGGTGGGGGCAAGGACACCTGAACATGCGCGGTGCAATCGAACAGTCCTGCAACCCGTATTTTGCAAGGCTCGGCTATCTCGTGGGATCGAACACGCTTTTCAGAACGGCACGGGAGTTCGGGTTCAACGCCAAAACCGGCATCGACTTTGCTCCGGACTACGCGGGCTCTCTCGCGTCTCCACCCTTCTATCCCGGACTCGTGAGCCAGTCGGCAATCGGACAGGGCAGACTCCAGGTCACGCCTCTGCAGGTGGCTATGGAATGCGCCGCACTGGCAAATGGAGGAAAGGTATATACGCCCTACCTCAAAAAGCGTCCGGAAGGAAGCCCACCACCGGAGCCGGTGAGAAGGCTCACGTGCAGACCGGAGGACATCGAGACCGTCAGGCGCGGAATGCGCGACGTGGTTGAGGGAGTTCGCGGAACGGGCAAGGCGTTGGGAGGGCTCACGGTCCCATGCGCAGGCAAGACAGGCACCGCACAGATCGGCAACGGCATGAAGGATACCTGGGTAATCGCTTTCGCGCCTTACGACAATCCCACAATTGCGATCGCGCTTGTCGTTGAACGCGGAGAGTCCGGCGGCAAGACGGCCGCCCCACGCGTCCACAACATACTCGCCTCCATATTCGGAGAGAAGGAGGGACGCTGACATGCTGGGCAGGATTCTGAAATTCAACTGGTTTTCATTCCTTTCCATGGTTGCACTGGCAGTCATAGGAGTCATCTTCATCAAGTCTGCGGGTGAAGCCAGGACAATAACCGCCCTTCATGACGCATGGCGCGTGCATGCAGCGACCGCGCTTTTTGGACTCATCGTGTATTTCACGCTGGCGTTCATCGACTACCGCAAGATACTGGATCTGTTCACCACTCCGTACTTCCTGATATCACTGATAATGCTTGTTGCCGTTCTTGCATTTGGTTCGAAGGTATATGGCGGCAAACGGTGGCTCTGGTTCTTCCAGCCCAGCGAGATTGCGAAGCCTGCGGTAATACTTATGCTTGCTAAAATGTTAGGGCGCACCGACCGTCCGACAAACGGATTTCTCGATTTGATGAAGGGCGTTGGGATAGTGGCTGTGCCTGCGCTTCTGATACTCGCTGAGCCTGATATGGGAACGGCGCTCGTGCTGGTTCCAACGGCGCTTGCGATGCTGCTCTGCGCAAGGGTCTGTCTCAAGGTTCTCATTCCGCTTCTTGTGGCGGGAGCACTGTCCGCTGGGCTCGTCCTTGGCGCAGTCCATAAAGCCGAGACAACCACAGATCCGGAGCTTAAGGAAAAGATCTACAAGTACCTTCCGCTGAAGGAACACCAGAGGGCAAGGCTACGCACATTCCTTAATCCAGAGGCCGACCCTTACGGCAGCGGCTGGAACCTGAGGCAGTCCATGATATCAATCGGCAATGGTTCTCTCTCAGGCAAAGGGATCGGCAAGGGAGAGCAGAAGAAGCTTCAGTATCTTCCTCCGAGCGTATCCATGAACGATTTCATCTTCTGCGTTCTTGCGGAGGAAACGGGGTTTACGGGATCAGCAGTCATGCTGTCGCTGTTCCTCGTTCTGCTGCTTTCGGGACTCTGGACCGCAGTACGGTCCAACGACGACCGCGGCCGTCTGGTCGCAATCGGCGTGATGACTCTCGTTTTCGTACACATCTACATCAACATAGCGATGTCCATCGGGCTAATGCCTATCACGGGACTCCCGTTGCCGTTCATCAGCGCGGGCAAGACCTTCCTCGTGACACTGCTAGCCGCATTGGGCATCGTGCAATCCATATCCCTCCACCGCGAGGAGAAAATCTGAGGAAAACATGCTGGAAAAAATCCTAAACTGGTTCCGCAAACCTAAGTTCAAGCGCGAAATCATCGTGAACGTCGAAAAGCTCGAGACGCGAGTGGCGGTCATGGAAAACGGAAAACTTGAAGAGTACATGGTCGAGCATCCGGAGGAGGAGCGGCTTGTGGGATCCATCTTCAAGGGGCGCATCCAGAACCTTGAGCACGATCTTCAGGCGGCGTTCGTGGACATCGGTCTTTCCAAGAACGCATTTCTCCACTACTGGGACATGTCGCCGGACATTGATGCGTACCTCGATGACGATGAGGAGGCGCAGAAGGGTTCGAACAAGGTAAACGGCAAGGGTAAGGGAAAGAAGCCCAAAGGCCGTTCAGCGAGGCTCTCGAACGAAGAGATCGAAAAGCGCTTCCCCAAGGGATCAGAAATCATCGTCCAGGTGACGAAGGGCCCGATCTCCACGAAGGGACCGCGCGTCACAGCGAACCTCTCGATTCCCGGACGCTACCTCGTGATGATGCCCGGCGAAAAGGTGCGTGGCGTATCTAGAAAAATCGGAGATGCGAAGGAGAGGGCCCGTCTCAAAAAGGTTCTCGACCGACTCCTCCTTCCTGACGATGTCGGCGTCATCGTCCGCACGGTCGGAGCGGGAGCCAGCCCCAAGGCGTTCGCGCGCGACCTTCGAAACCTGCTCGAATCCTGGAACGAACTCAAGGGAAACGTCAAGAATCTCCGCACGCCGTGCTGCGTATACCAGGAACCCGGATTGGTGGAGCGAGTCGTGCGCGACTGGCTCACCGAGGACATCGACGCCGTCATCATCGATGATGCCAAGTCCTTCGACGAGATGAAGGATCTTACCGCAAAGATCTCACGTCGCGCGCAGAAGAAGCTCAAGAGATACGATGGGGTCAAGAACGTGTTCTCGTACTACGGTGTGGAACGCCAGCTTGACGAGGCGTTCCGCAGGCAGGTTCCGCTTAAAGGCGGCGGATATCTGGTGATCGACGAAACAGAAGCGCTCATCGCTGTTGACGTGAACACCGGCCACCACAAGAACAAGGATGGTAAGGGTTCTCAGGAAGATGCCATCCTTGAGGTAAACCTTGAGGCGGTAGAGGAGGTTGCGCGCCAGCTGCGTCTGCGCAACATCGGAGGACTTGTTGTACTCGACCTCATCGACATGAAGAGCCGCAAGCACCAGAAGCAGGTGGAGAAGGCACTGAAGACCGCTCTCAAGCGCGACCGCGCACGTACAAACGTGCTGGCGATCTCTGAGCTCGGATTGCTTGAGATGTCCCGTCAGCGTCAGGAGGAATCGCTCCTGTCGCAGCTGGCGTCCACATGCCCGATCTGTTCCGGGCACGGCCACGTAAAGTCCCCGCTTGCCGTATCCATCGAACTGCAGCGTACCCTTACGACATTGCTGAAACAGGCCGACATAGAAAGAAAGCCGTTCGTCCCGAAGATTGTCATATCTCCGGCGGTGATGCAGCGTCTCCGCACCGAGGACGCGAATATTCTTTCCGAACTCCAGAACACATTCAACACAAAGCTGACGTTTGTGGCAGAGCTTCACCGTCATCCCGAATCCTACGCCATTCTCGACGCGGAGACGGGACAGGTTCTCCATTCGTCAGGAGGAGCAAAAAATGCATAGTAGCAAGATCCTCACATCCGCCGCAGCCGTTCTGGCTGCGGGAACGGCTCTCGCCGGCATCTTCGATGACCTGCCCCCAAAGCCGCAACAGGAAGGGTTCGGAGACATAAAATTCACCGGAGGCACCCTTACCGTAAACCGGAAAACGGGAGAAACCGTTGCCACAGGAAAAATCAAAGCCACTTCTGGGGCTTACAGCTTCTACACCGACAAGTTCACGCGCAGCGCCGACGGCGTGTACGACCTCGGCGAAGCCATGTTCACAACCTGCACCAACTCAATAGATGATCTGCACTGGAAAATCACAGGGAACCTAGTCTATGACACGGGGAAATCCGTGACCGGTTCGGGGCTGTGGTTGTACTTCGAAGACATTCCGGTATTCTGGCTTCCGTGGTTCTACTATCCGATGAACACGAACTACGGATTCCGCTTTCTTCCCGGATACACAAAGCGTTGGGGAGGCTTCTTCCTCTCCAGCTATGTGTACGACATCCACGAGGAATTCGGGGATAGTCCGCTGGGGCTTGGCGGCAGCACGTACTTCAACGTCCGCACGGAGAACGGAATCGAAGTGGGGCAGACAGTCCGCTGGCGTCTAGGTGAAACGGGGCGCGGAAAGATAAAGGGCTTCTACGCATGGGATGAGGACTACGACCGCTACAAACGCCACTGGATCAACGACGACAAATACAACTACGCCAATTGGGGAAGCAAAGTCGATAGGGAACGTTACCGAATCCTTCTCGAGCACCGTTCAGACTTCACCGAGCGGGATGTCCTGAACGTCCGTGCGCAGTACCTTTCGGATTCCCACTATCTCCGCGACTTTTTCAGGGATGAAGACAGGGAAGAATCGATACCTGCAAACGAAGCATGGTATGAACACCGCGAAAACACATGGGCTGCGGGAGCGACGGCTTCAGGTCCTCTGAACGACTTCTACGGCGGAGTCGCCAGAGCTCCGGAGGCATGGATCTCAATCGAGCCCCAGCCGCTGTTCGACCTTCCGGTAAACTACGAATCCCAGACTAGGGCCGGCTATCTGAACAGGCAGTTTGCAAAATACGGCACGACGGATCCAATGTTCAGATATGACCCGTACATCGGAATATCAGGACGCGGAGCCGACTATCAGGCGTTCCGGGCAGATTCCGCACACCGGGTCACGATGCCCTTCCTGATTGAGGACACTCTTTCGATCGTTCCCAGGGCCGGATACAGAGCCACATGGTGGAGCGACTCCGGAGATCCTGATTCCGTCTGGATGAGCGCAGCCGACGATGCCATGTATCGAGGGATAGCAGAGGTGGGTGCGACATTCTCAGCCCGGGCCCACGCGTGGCTGAATGAAGGTTGGCAGCACATATTCGAACCTTACCTCGACTATTCATTTCAGGACGCCCACTACGGAACCGGCGACGAGAACCGTCACTATGTTTTCGACAACTACGATGGTTCCGTGGACTGGCTTGACCAGTTCGGTTTCGAAGGCCGTGGACTGCCCTACAGTTGGCATGGCGTCAGACCGGGCATCCGCAACTACCTGAGAAAGCGCGGAGAGAACGGAGCCACCAAGGAGATTCTTGCGACAGATCTCTACGCCGCGATCCCCTTCCGCGACGAGGGCTACCGGAAGGCCGGAGAGGAAGAATACCTTCCTGGATATCCCAGGAACAGCGAGGAAGGATTCTACAACCGCAACGACTGCGTTGTGCCGGGATTCATGATGCGGTTCACCCCTTCGAACAGATTCTCTTTCACAACCCGTACGGAATACGATATCGACAGCGAAAAGGTCGCGTATGCGGATGTGCACACCGAATATCGCGTGTCGCACGACTTCATGTGGCAGTTCGGATACATCGGCAGGGATCACAGGATATGGGACTATCTCCCATCCAATGTCGACCGCTGGAACTACCAGTACTCAAATATCCTCCGGCTGGGATTTGAACATGTCGTGTGCGACTGGTTCGCGTGGTCTCCGTTCATCCGCTGGGATGCGCGCTGCAACGAGCTAGACGAGACGGGTGCTTGGTTCGACTTCCTTACCGACTGCCTCGGCTTCCGGTTCACTGTAAACTACGAGAACAGCATCCGTCGCATAGACGGATCAAAATACAAAAGCGATTTCGAGGTTGCCTTCGCGATTTACCTGCGCACACTCGGAGCGAGCTCAATGCTGGACATGGCGAAATTCTAAATACCGCAGCGGATCCGGATAAGATCCCACAGCATGCGAGGGGCGTCACGCCAGACTTTAAGAGAACTGCGGCGACGCCCTTGCCATTTTACATGGACGGACGCCACTGACGGCGCATTGGTGATGAGTTCAACATCAAAGGCGAAGCGCCATATCCTCTGCCGGTCAAATACAGGTCGCATCAAGGCCATGTTGAACAGCTTGAATCCGCACTGAGAATCCTCCACGCCCGCGCCTGAAATAAAATTGAACAGCCAAGAAAGAAAACGACGGTAAAAAGGACGCATGTCCTTTCCACCCTTGCGACTGCCGCACACGATTGCATTTTCGCACAGCGGTGCGAGCGCAGCGAACTCCGTCAGCGGCGCGGATTCGTCAACATCGCTCATGAGCACCCAATCGCCTTTTGCGGCAAGTGCCCCCTTCCGGACACTGTATCCCTTCCCTCGGTTCCTTTCATTCCGCAACAGCCTTACGGGCAGTCCATTCAAAGGTTCAAAATCAAAGTTCGCCAAATCGATAGGCTGACGGCCTCCGTCATCAACAACTATCACCTCCTGCAGAGCGAACCCCACCTCTGCAGCGTTTTCGACAAGCAGCGGAACATGTGCAAGGATGCGCTTCAGCAATCCTTCCGCATTGTATACGGGTATGACGAGTGAAAGCGACCTCATCTCATCATTTCTTGAAACTCATCCAGGAGGGGAAACGGGAAGCCTGGGCATGGGCCTCCTTGGATTGGTTGGAATGTCCGGGCATGCCGCTTTCAAGTTCCGAAAGCCGCGCCAGAAGAGCCTGCTGCGAAGCGGCGCTGCAGCGGCGCATCTCCTCCACCTTCTGCCGTTCCTGCTGCAGTTCCCTATCCCTATCCTGAAGCTTTTCGCGAAGTTCCCTTATCTGCTCCTGCAGCCTCTTCACGTCCGCGACCTGTGCTGACAGCCTTTTGACTTCAGTCGTCCGCTCATTCAGAGAACGGGTAAGGTCCTTGATCCTCATGCCGCTTTCATGGGCGTTTCTCTCGGCGACAATCCTCAATGCATCAAGCTCCTGCTTGATCTGCAAAGTCCGAGGATCAACAGGATTCATGCGCAGTGCGCGCTGCTTCATATCCTTGGCGTCGTCGCCGATCTTCTTCAGGATTTCAATCCGTCTCGCCGCAAGTTTCTCTGCACGTTCGCGCCAGCGCTTCTGGGCTGCTTCGGCCTCAAGCTTCTCCGCCTCCATCATCCGTTCGAGATCGTCAGCCTCACCGCGCATTAGCCAATATACGGCGGCTTCCATGTCCGCCGCCTCCTTGGCGTTTGAAGGTAGTCGCTTTATTTCGCTCTCAAGCGTCAGCGTCTCGCGCTTTGCGTTCTCAAGCTCCTGACGGGCCTTCTGCATCTCCGCGCGTTCGGCGGACAAAACCTGCTCCCTCTCCTCCTGTGCAGCGGCAAGGGCCTTCGCACCCTCCTCCTTCGCCGCCGTTACCGCAGCCTCAAGCGCGGCCGCCTTTGCAAGAAGAGCGGTCGATTCCACCTCCACAATGCGTTCGCGCTCAACGACACGTTCAACAGGAACCTCTTTTATGACTTCCTTCTCGACGATCTTCTCTACGGGAACCTCGACAAGAACCTCTTTTTCCACAATCCTCTCGACAGGGACTTCCTTTACAACCTCCTTCAGGACTTCCTTTTCGACGATCTTCTCTACCGGAACCTCCACGATCTTCTCAACGATCTTTTCAACAGGAACCTCCACGATCTTTTCCACTATCTTCACTTCAGGTTCCTGACTCGCTTCCGCAAACGGATCCTCCGGGCTTTCCGTCACCGACTCCGCCATCGGCTCTGCGGCATGCTCCTGAAATCCCTCCGGCTCGTTATCCTCTTTCTCAAATGCAGGCGCAACCTCTACAAGCTTCGAACATGGAGGCAGGCGTCCACTGCGGAGAAGCGCCTCGGCTGCACATTTATTGAACGGCCCGCGCGGCGTGCCATCCCCTATGTCGATAGACCAGCGCATGTCAAGAAACGAGATCTCTTCAGCTGGTTTCCATGTATCGCCATCAGACGATATCTCCTGCCCCGGCTGGATTCGCCCCATCTTCGCCCACTCAAGCAGACGTTCACGGGACTCCGGACCGAATGTATCGTCCTGCGTTCTCAGATACCACTGTTCCGACATGCCAATTCCTCCAGATGAAACGTATCTTTATTTCAGACCGAAAAACTTCTTTGCTCCGGATGCCCCCATACGGGCAAGTTCAGCCTGCGCCTGACGCTCCAAATCAGCAAGCGTGGTCTGCTGTTGAGGTCTGGACGGCTTGAACATATCACGGATGGGCGGGGGCGGCTCTTCCGAAACAATCTCCGGCTCAACCAATTCCGCCTTCCACTCACGCTTTTTCGCTTCCGTCAATGAGGCGATTTCCCGTTCAAGCTCCCGGGTCTGCGCCTCGCTCTTCTCAACCCTGGACTTCATAAGCTCAAGTTCAGACTTCAACGCCGCAATCTCAGCATCCTTGGATGCAATGGCGCGCTCCGCCTCGCCTTTCAATTCCGCCATGGCCTTTTCAGCCTCAGCCTGCACCTCCGCCATCGCCTTTTCGGCTTCGGCACGGGCGGCGGCGACCTCCTTCTCCGCAATGCCACCATGGTCATCCCGGTATATCCGGCATGACGGAGTAAGAGATCCTGATTTGATCAGGTCATCAACCACAGCGCGATGCGTAGGACCGTAAAAGCGGCCTGGCTCGTTCTCGACGATCCAATCCATCTCGAACGACGGCTCAAGTGAGGCCAATTTCCATTGTTTAAGGTCATTGGATACCCCGGCGAACGGATCAACCCGTCCGTCCTTGACCCATGCGATTATCTTCTCGTCGTCGGCAGGACCGAAAACCTTTCCGTCCGCCCCTTTTACGTACCAGTTCATTTTCCGAGTTCCGCACTTCTTGCCGCTGCAGCGGCAAGCGTTGACGCCACAATATCCTTGAATTCGCTTGCCCGCATGACATCCATTCCGGCGGCAGTCGTGCCGCCCTTTGTCGCGACACCGGCGATGAACTCACCGAGATCGGCTCCGCTCTGCCTGAGATATGCCGCAGTGCCGAGCATCGTCTGCTCCGCCAGCTTGCGGGCTACATCAGGCTTGAGCCCAAGCTTCACACCACCTTCGGCCATAGCCTCCTCCATGAATGCGAAGAAGGCCGGTCCCGACCCGGAAAGTGCCGTAACCGCGTCGAAATCCTTCTCCTTGAGGACTGCCGTCTGCCCCGCAGCGCCAAGTATGGATGAAACGAGCTTCACGTCGGCCTTTGTCGCATTCTTCGCAGGGCAGATTGCGCACATGCCTTCCTTCGCGCGAAGCGCAAGGTTCGGCATCACGCGGATCAGGCGCACCTTGGCGCCGAACATCTTGCGAAGCGTGGCAAGCGACTTTCCGGCGACAATGGACACGACGAGCTTTTTCGACGTCAGCAACGGTTTCACACGTTCCGCAACCGCCGCCACATCCTGCGGCTTGACTGAAAGGAATATCGCATCAGCCTCTTTCGCGGCCTGCTCCACATCCGGAACGGTCTTCACGCAGTAACGTTTCGCCATCTCCTTTGCGCGAGGCTGGTACGATTCCGCCATCACGACCTCCTTGAGATCGTAGCTGCCGGCGGCCGCAACCGCCTGCACAATACCCTCGGCCATCTTACCGGCCCCAAAAAATCCAAGCTTCTTTTTCATGCGTTAATTATACCATGTCCCGCACCATCTGGCGCACACTATTGTAGACAAGCTGAATATGCGTGGCGCGGCAGGAATCACGAATATACCGGAGAGGAATCGCGGTCGTGCACCTGGCTGCGGTAGAGCGACCAGCCGTTGTTCAGCCAGAACGCGATTCCGCACACCCACATCGTGGGAAGCAGCAGCGCATGATTGCCCGAAATCTCGGCTACCATCACGATTGCCGTTAACGGACACCTCACCGCAGCCGCGACAAAACCTGCCATCCCTACAAGAGCGAACGATGCGGGATGTATCCCCACGCTGCTCGGAAGAACAGCCTCGAACCCGATCCCCACTGCCGCGCCAAGCGCACCGCCGCATACGAGCGCAGGGGCAAAAACGCCGCCAGAACCACCAGAGCCAACGGTACATGCCGTTGCGATTGTCTTCAGGAAGAAGAACAGCAGAAACCCATGCAACGGCCAGTGCCGGGTTACCGTTTCTGATATGGCGGTCGCATCCGGAGTGGAAAACGTGCGTTGAATGACGGCATAGCCCGGACCCATCACGTCTGGAAGGAAGAAACCTATTGCGCCTGTCACCAGTCCGCCAATCGCCACCTTCCCCCAGGCAGGCATCTCCATGCGTGTGAAAAACGATTCAATCGTACGGAAGAACGTAATGTAGAACCTCGCTCCGAGCGTCACCGCAAACGCAAGCGCAATATACGGAAAAAGGCGCATACCGTTCTCGAAGGAATAGTCCGGCATTGCAAAAAGCGGCTGCCATCCGACAAAACATGCGAAAACCGTATAGGATATCGCGCTTGCCACGAACGACGGGAGAATCACGTCGTATTCCAGATCGCTTGATGAATAGAATATCTCTGCGGCAAATATCGCTCCAGCGAGCGGTGCTCGGAAAAGTGCGCTGATGCCGGCGGCAAGTCCCGCCGCCATCAGGATACGCCTTGCACGTCCATCCAGATGCAGCACAGAAGCCAGAAACGAACCGCACGCCGCACCTATCAGCGTAATCGGCCCCTCATAGCCTGCTGAACCGCCACTCTCCACCGTTATTACCGACGCCACCGACTTCACTGGAACTACAGCCGGAGGGATTACTCCATCCGAATGATGGTACGCATACACGGCGGAATCAGTTCCTCGTGCATGGCGCAAAGACGAAAAACGCTTGATTATCAGCGAACCGCCGATTGCGCCGACGGCAGGGAGAAGAATCAGCGCCCACCGGT
>JAGBFY010000123.1 GCA_017936245.1 Kiritimatiellia bacterium | reverse complement strand
CCGAGCGAAACGGTCGGTCCTACGGAATTCCGCGAGTTTGGTTTGAGTCGGTCTGAAACTTATCCGGACTTCATCGACCAGCATCGCAAACTGGCAGGAATTCAGTTCGCCAGGGATTCCGGATTCTGGTACTACGACATGAAGTGCGGATGGTTTGAACCTGAGCCGATCCGTAACGATATTGCATATGTCTCTCGTATGGGTGAAAGGCTCGCGAAACGCAAGCCGACATCGTGGAAGGCGTCAGTCGCCTTTCTGGTTGATGAGGATGGTCTGTTGTCGCGCGGAAGCTGGATAAGCGGCACTCCCGATCCGTTCCGTTCCGGAGATATTTCGAAAGATGCTCTCAATGTTCTGGCGGCTTCGGGTGTACCGTTCGATTATTACCTCGCGAACGATTTTGCAGCCGACGTTAAGCTGGCGGCAAGCTATAAGGTTGTGTTCACCTTTGGCGTCGATTGGTCGGCGGAAGACCGGCGCGATCTGAAAGCGGCGTTAGATGCTGCGGGTGTTATGGTGAAAGCGGCTGGTGCGCAGACTCCGCGTGGTTATCGTCAAATCGTGGAGCAGGCTGGAGGGTATATCCCGACGCGGCATGGTCTTCAGGTTGATATGAACGGTGATTTTGCTTCGATTCACTGCCTGATTCCAGGATATTACGAATTCAAAGCGCCGGACGGTAAAATAATTCCGCTTGATCTTCGTGTCGGTGAAACCCGCTGGATAGTGTTAAATTCTGTCGAAGACAATAAATAGCTGGAATCTTCTAGAAAGTAAAGGGTATAGACTCTTGAAAAGGAGTATTTGAGATGGTGCTCTGCGGGTTAATGTCAGTTATCGGCTGATTTTGTTTTTGTTCACTCGGTATTCTACTTAAAAATACCAAAATGGTATCGCACTTCTTTCTGCCATTTTGAATGACGAATGGCAGAAAGGAATAACTGGGGTGGGAATAACCTTGAAAAGAATATCTGGGGTTGGACCTTTGGAAATGTATAATTTTTAGACGATTAGTTTTCCTTTTGTTGTTTATCTGCTAAAAATAAAATTTTGTGAAGATCCGCTTGCATTATTCAGATGAAATAATTGGGGTGGGACCCTGAAAAGAGTGATAATTTCGCTCGTGAATCAGGTTGTTTTATGAAATAGCGTTTTTTAGAGATACATAAGATTTCGTCCGAGCCGTAATCTTGCTAATTCTCTCAGAAACCGTAATCTTGAGAATCAGTCCAAACCGTATTCTCATCATCCCTCGGTCTCATTACATCAGAAGCGAGAGAATTATTCCGAATTGAATTCTCATTTTCGGGATCTGGTCATCCCTCACGTTCTGTGCTCAATTCTCACAAATTATAATTTGTGAGAATTGAGCTTGCGTTTGGTTCTGTGTTTTGGTTTAATTTCCTCCATGCAAGAATATTTACCTATACCATGGAGAGTGAGTCGAGCGTTGGACAATCCGATTCGCCTTGAGATGCTTCGTACGGTGATGCTTTCCTGTCACCCTGTTTCGGTGAGTGACATAAGTGCTGCCGTTGGCGAGAAGGAATCGGTCACCAGTCAATATCTGCGCATGCTCAATATGCAGGGGTTCATTGTTGCGGTGCGGCGCGGCAAGAATGTATTCTATGAACGGCGGCGTGACGGCGCTCGGGAGTTTATGCGCCTTGTCGACGAGCTCGAGAGCATCATAGAGGCGCCAGATTGGAAGGATAGGGTGCTTGCCGTTTTGCCGGCATTCTCCAATGCCCGTAAGACGGCAATTCTTTCAGTGCTGAACAAAGACGGCGAGATTTCTGTCGAAGTCCTTGCAGAACGCTCGTTCATGCCGATAAAGACCTGTTACCGCATTGTCGGTGAATTGACGGCCCTTGGTTTTCTCAGGTCTTCGGCAAGCGCAACCGTCTCGGCTGCGCCTCAAGATGAAAGATTCGCCAAAGCCTTCCTTGAGTTTGCGATGGTCAATTCTCATAAATTATAATTTGTGAGAATTGATGATTCCCGAGTGTTTCGCCAATGGTTTTCATAGCGCTCCTTTCGGGGGGAAATGGGTGATGAGAATCAATGAAGTAGCATGGGGTATTGGTTGCTGTGGGTGATCGTTTGGGTAGTGAGGATTTGGAAGGGTGGGATGGGTGTGATCGGGCGGACGCAAGAATGCAATGGGGTAGGCGGCATTCGGGGTGAAGCTGTTTGTCGAGCGTGGTTACGTGAATGCTCAGCGGCAGATGGCTGTTTGCACCTTTCTCCACACCAAAGGCGACAGTATCACCGCCAACTTCCGTAAATGACGCGGCGGCATTTCGTTACATTATCCCTTCCTCTCAAAGCCTCGAATGCTAACATCGCCAGAAACATCTCGTGCGCGGCCGCTCTGATTTAAAAGAGAGCGTCATAGTTTTAGTACAATGTGCTATAATCATGCGTATGGATTTTAAACCGAACGAGTATGGGAGGGTCGTGTTCGACTCTCGAAAGGTCGTTCCCGGATGCCTTTTTGCCGCACTTCCGGGGGCGTCTGTTGACGGTCATGCCTTTGTAAGGCAAGCTCTTGAAAAAGGGGCGAAGGGCATTCTGGTCCGCAAGGACAGAGTGCATGAATTTAATGGTCCTGAAGCGGCTGCGCTTATCCCGGTGGACGATGTAAAGGTGTCGCTCACGGAGACAGCCCGCAACTACCGACGGTTGCTGAGGGCGAAGGTTATCGGTGTTACCGGAAGCGCAGGCAAGACAACGGTGAAGGAGTTTACGGCGGCATTTCTCGGGGCTAAGGGAAAGACGCATGCCACGGCAGGAAACTACAACAACGACCTGGGTCTGCCCATCACAATCTTGGAATGCCCTCTTGATGCTGATTTTCTTGTGCTTGAGATGGGGACGAACCATCCGGGTGAAATCGCGCATCTGGTAGATATTGCAAAACCTGATGCTGGAATTATCTCTTCGATTGGGACTGCACATATCGAGTTCTTCAAGACTCAGGATGGAATAGCAGAGGAAAAGGGAACTCTGTTCCGTTCCTTGCCGGAAGATGGTTTTGCCGTTCTGGGCGAGAACAATGACCGTTTTGAAGTGCTCAAAGCGATGTGCCGTTGCCGAACTGTTGTATCTGACGGCACCGCTCCGTTCAGGTGTCCGCTTCCGGGCGACTACAACCGCTGGAATATGTCTCTTGCGTGGAATTGTGCGAAGATGTTCGGCGTAACGGAAGCTATGGCGCGGAGTGCACTTGAAGGATTCGTTCTTCCCGGAGACAGATGGCGCAAGAGCGAGCGGAACGGAGCAGTGTTCATATCCGATTGCTACAACGCAAATCCGACCTCCATGATCGTTGCGCTTGAGACTTTTGCCGCCGAACCTTGTGAAGGTCGTCGAATTGCTGTTCTTGGAGATATGTTTGAGCTTGGGGAGGCGAGTGCAAGACTCCATGCCGAAGTGAAAACAAAGGCCTTAGGGTTGGAACTTGATAAGGTAATCTTCGTTGGCAATAACTTTGGCGGCGTTTCGTTTGAGGATGCGAAAGCCGAACTCTTCGCTTATGTGAAACCGGGCGATTCTGTGCTTCTCAAGGCATCGCACGGAATGGCTTTGGGACGGATGCTCGAGCCATGAACGCGATAGTCCTCGGCAACGGAAGGAGCGGGAAGGCGGCTTCGGAACTGCTTCGCCGTGAAGGTTGGTACGTCCATGTGCTGGATGGCGATGACACATGGCCGGACGGAATTTGGAATCTTTGCGTGACCAGTCCTGGAATTCCGCTTGATCATCGCTGGCAGGAACTGGCAAGAAATTCAGGAGTACGAATCATTTCTGAGCTTCAGCTTGGAGCCGAGCGTTTCCGGAAGTTGGGCGGCAGGATGCTTGCTGTGACCGGGAGCAAAGGAAAAAGCTCAGTGATCAAGCTTGTGGCGGAAGCTCTTGGTGGCATTCCGTGCGGCAACTACGGCAAACCCCTTTGCGAAGTCGTCCTTGATTTCATGGGGACAGACCCTTCAAATAATGTAGGTAAAGAAGGGATAGACCCTAAAAAAAGTGCAAAAAATCCAATTGCAGTCGTAGAAGTGAGTAGTTTTCAGATGGAGACGACTGATTTGCCGTCGGATACGTTTGATGCTGCGGCAATTTTAAACCTTCAGGAGGATCATCTTGACCGGCATGGTTCAGTAGAGGTCTACCATAGCCTGAAGAGGAAGCTGTTGGACTTCGCAACTGTCAAGATTGTGGGGACAGACCCTTCGGAAATGGGGATAAACCCCAATAAAAGTGAAAAAAAGAATAGAAATTGTGATTTATTTAAAGGAAGTTACTTTGACAACCCGATTTTGAAAAGCAATGGTATGTGTGCGGTTGCTTTGATTAGGGCATATGGATTGGATGATGATGCAATTCGGGAGGCATTTCGCAGGTTTGTGGCATTGCCGCATAGGATGCAAATTGTTGGCGAATTTGATGGTGTTACATGGATTGACGATTCCAAAGCCACAAGCATATCGGCGTTGATTGCCGGTGTAACAATGGCAATTTCAAGTTTTAACGGTAAATCATTTAATTTTTCTACATCCACTGAAGGGTCTGTCCCCAGGGTGAGATTGATTGCGGGGGGATTGGCGAAGGGGGATGATCCGATGTTGGCGACGGATTGTCTTTCCAATGGTGTTGCCAAGGTATATCTTATTGGACATTGCGCTGACGTGTTTGAGAAAGCATGGAGGGATGTCGTGCAATGCGAGATGTGCGGTACGCTTGAGACAGCCGTAGAAAAAGCAAGATGCGAATCTCATGAAGGCGATTGTGTTATTCTTTCCCCTGGAACCGCAAGCTTCGACCAGTTCAAAAGCTATGGAGAAAGGGGAGATAGATTTGCCGCCTTTGCCCGTACCGTTCATTCAGATTAAGCTGTGATATGGTATAATATATTGCAATAAGTTTTTCAAGACAGGTGGCAATGGTTATGGCCAATACATACAACATACGGCGGTTCAAGGATGCCGCAGACTACACGAAGAATTTTGTCATTCAGGACGAGATAGACAGGTATCTGCCCGGAGGCAAGCATTTTATAGATGAAGACCTGATCAACAGGACTCTTGCTGAGGCCGATTCGCATGAAGTAGACCCTGTAAGAATCCGTGAAATAATCGCAAAGGCCGAATCAACATGCGAAACACTTGAGATTGCCGAGACTGCTGCTTTAATGCGCGTTACGGACAAAGATCTGTTCGAGGAGATGCGTGCGGCGGCGGACCGCATCAAGCACAAGGTTTATGACAACCGTATCGTCATGTTCGCTCCGCTTTACATGTCCAATCTTTGCGTGAACGGTTGCAAATACTGCGGTTTCCGTGAGGGCAACGAGCTGCAGAAACGCAGAGTGCTGACGATGGACGAGCTCAAGGAGGAGATAGACGTTCTTGCCGGACGCATCGGACACAAGCGTCTTATAGCGGTGTACGGAGAGCATCCAAGCACGTCCACTGAGTATATCGCTGAGACGATCAACACCTGCTACAACCGTCAGGTAAAGGCGCCCAAGACCGGTGCGCCTGTCGGCATCAGACGTGTCAATGTCAATG
>JAGBFY010000122.1 GCA_017936245.1 Kiritimatiellia bacterium | reverse complement strand
TGATGTATATCGTGCCCGGGATGCTGAAACCGTATTCCACCGTCTTTGCCATATCGTACTTAGCGCCTACATATGCCGAACGGTATTGCGACGGATCCCGCTTCAGTCTGAACGGGAGCACCGTCAATTCAATCGGGATCTCCTTAGCCGCCGGATTTGAGGCATGGCCCAGTCTGACGCGCCCAAGATAGCGGCCGGGCGTCGCATCGCCGGGAACCTTGACAGCCAACACATACCTCAACGGTTCGCCCTTACGGAGAAGGCTTTTTGCGGCTGGCACAAGATATGCCGGACCAACCCTGTACTTGCCGCGCGTATGGTAATGCGCGTATATGAACGGCGAATACGTTATCTGCTCAAGCGTCGCCGGGAACGGCGTATCGGCAACCGCGCCGAAATCCGTAAGATCCCGGTCCGGATAGACGGCAAAAGTGAACTGGGCGCGTTCTCCCTGGGCGGCAAAACCGCGGAGCGACGATATCCGTTCTCCGTCCTGCGGCTTGGTCTCCCGGTACACAGGCTCCGTAATGGCGCGGGAGAAAGTCATAAAACCCGCGTCCCGCTCACCGTCCGAAAGCTTCGGCTCGGGATTCGGCTCAATGAACGGATGCTCGACCCAGTCTGTCGGCATGGCGCCATGCGGAACAGGCTCGTCGGGACGCTCCGCGAGCGGGGTGGTAAAAGCTGCTCCTGATGCAATGTTCAAAACTGTAAAGGACAGAAAGAACAAAGGAAAGGAAATTCCGACTCTGAGGCTTATATTCATGGAAGTATATAGACAGGACGAAATCCAACATATTCGTCAGCGGAATAAAGCCAATCCTGCTGGCTGTCAACATAGGAAGGACGACATTCAATTGAACGCTGCCTGCACGATCCGCCGCAGGTCACACGATAGGTCGAATTTCCATCCCGGCTGTTGGTAAATCCGTCTGGATCCACCGTCATCGTTTCATATCTGGAAAGAGCGTTGTAAAAATCATGGCATAGTTCAGAAACATTTCCAAGCATATCATACAATCCCCATGCATTCGGCTCATATGAACCGACTCGCGCCGTCCCTCTTGTCGTATCGTACAGCACGCTTTCGCTGGTTGCCTCATCAATTGCGCCGCCATTGTCCGCATTTCGCGAAAAGCGACATGCCGATTCACTTACGCCCAACGCATTGGTCTCATAGGTGGATGAGTATCCATCATAAAGCGGTGTCATCGTCCCGGCCCTGCATGCGAATTCCCACTGCGCCCGCGTAGGAAGAGTCAATCTCCAATCCAATCCCGTTGCGTTGCGGAACTTTTTGAACATCTTATTACCGTTTTCTTCGGCCGAATTGGCGATGGCAGGATCTGGATTCGGCCATTTGTGGTCCATCAGGTGAAATCTCTGCACATACTCGACAGGACGGGTTTCCCAACAATCAGGGTTTGCGAACCGCGAGGGCTTGTTGCCGTTGATCTTGTGATATTGCGCCTGGGTGAACTCAAACACCCCTATGTAGAAATCAGCGGTCAGCATGGCATGCCGGGCCATTTCAATGAAGTAGTCGGCGCTCTGACCTCTCTCCTTGAAGTGGGAAGCGCCCATGCGAAACGAACGCCCTTTTGCATAGATACGACGCATTACAAGTTTGTCCGTGCGATAGACATCTGAATCGATGCCAAGAGGGAGTCGATCCTCTGATGTGAAATATTCCCTATTCTTCGAACCATCAAGATCCAGCACCATGTAGTCCGGAGGATTGTCTATGGGCCAGGCCGAAAGACGGACATCAATCGTACCCGCAATTACATCACGGCCATTCCCCCACCATGCCAGTGGTGGATTCCAAACAAACACCTTCACCGCCCCGTCATCCTGAACAACCCTGTTAACGTCACCGGACATCGACAACTGATGACCAGCCGCAACCGGGAATCCATTGGTGAAGATTTCCGCAGTAACAATCGCATCGCCGCCGGAGAGCGAATACGAAACCCTTAGCGGTTTCTGCGCCCAGATCTGTGACACCTCCACGTCAGAAACCGAAGGTACGGCAAATGCCGGAACAGATGCCGCAAGTGAAGCTAAAGCGAAAAACGTTTTCATATCCTACCCCTTTCACCTTTACCGTACAGTAACCCTACCGCCATATGGTACGCACCTCAAGGTCGAGGAACCCTCCGCCGTGGATGGTGCGTGTGCAGGCGACACGAGTGATGTCGCAAGCGGAACACTTTCTGACAAAGAGCCCTCTATGACAATATCATCGTTCACTAGAGTATAGCACATGTGAGCGCCGGTCGAACTGCTGGAAGTCCAAATCTGCTCTCTGGCTCGCGATGAAGTGCGACAACCTGCAGCTGTGCTTTGGTAGCTTCCGCCACGTATTACGCGATGCATCGCAGGATAAGTATCGTGCGGAACCGTTCCGCAGAACTTAGGGCCGAGAGGATCCACGGAAATCTCATCGGTGAAATTTGT
>JAGBFY010000121.1 GCA_017936245.1 Kiritimatiellia bacterium | reverse complement strand
GCTCCTCATCCGCCAACCGGAATGCTCCAGCTATGAAATACCCAACGGAGGCACAGAGTTGCGCGAAGGAGCACTTGTCGTGCTCATAATGCCGTCCGGCGATTCAGAGATACTTGAAATGTTTGCAGGCAAACCGGAGATGACGGCATGACCTATACAGTGCTGCGCATCCTGACGTACGTACTCGGAATCACCGGATCAGCGCTTCTGCTTCCGGTTGCAGTGGCGATGATCGAAGGTGAACGCCATATGCTGGTTCCGTTTTTGATCCCGATGGCCGTTGCATGGGGTCTTGCCGCCGTCTTTTGGCTAAAAGTACGCGAAAAGCCCAAGGTCATCGGAATCCAGGACGCTTTCAGCGTAGTGGGAATCCTCTGGATCGCAATCTGCTTTTTCGGAGCCGTTCCGCTGTATTTCAGCGGTGCATTCCCTACTTTTACGGACGCCATGTTCGAAAGCGTGAGCGGCTTCACCACCACCGGAGCCACTGTGCTCGCAGACGTTGAATCGCTGCCGAGTTCGCTCAACATCTGGCGTTGCGAAACGCATTGGCTCGGAGGCATGGGGGTGGTCGCGCTGGCCGTCGCGATGATTCCGCTTCTCGGCGCAGGAGGATTCAGGCTAATCAAAGCGGAAACCTCAGGCCCCGACAAAACCAAGCTGACCTCCAGCGTTGCGACCACCGCCAAGCTACTGTGGTTCTTCTACATCGGGATGACCATTGCCGCCACATTCCTGCTCTGGCGCTGCGGAATGGATTATGTGGACGCGCTGTGCCATGCGTTCTCATCGATGGGGACGGGGGGCTTTTCTTCCCGCAACGGAAGCGTCGGTTCATTCGGTCTGCCTGCGGCAGAATGGACATGTACTCTGTTTATGCTTCTCGCCTCCGTAAATTTCATGCTCTACTGCCGCCTTCTCACAGGACATTTCTCGGAGGCATTCCGCAACTCCGAACTTCGTGCATTCCTCCTCATTGTTATTGCATCCTCACTCGCATTGTTCTGCATTGAAGGGAGATCGTTCCGCGACGCATGTTTTCAGGTTGCATCCATTCTGTCCACCACCGGATTTATGACAGGAGACTACACCACATATCTCCCGGCGAGCCAGATTGTCCTTGCAGCGCTCTTCCTTGTCGGCGGATGTTCAGGATCGACCGCCGGCGGCGTCAAGATAATCCGCTGGACAGTTCTCGCAAAACAGTTTGTAAACGAAATGCACCGGCTGATCCATCCATACGGAGTCTTCTCGCTGCGCATCAACGGTGCTCCGGTCCGAGATAGGGTCGTTTCGACAGTTTCGGCGTTTATCTTCGCCTACATCGCGCTGATAATGATTTCTGCGATAGCTGGCGCAGCCGCAGGATTGGACCTCGTCACAGCAATTTCTGGAGCGTTCAGCATGGTCGGAAACGTCGGTCCGGCATTCGGGGAACTCGGTCCGACATCCAACTGCGGATTCATCCCTTCCCCGCTGAAATGGTGGTATATGATCGCAATGCTCGCAGGACGACTGGAAATCTACACGCTTCTTCTACTCTTCGGGAACATGGTGCGCAAACACCCTCGCTCATGAATCGAACCGACGCGAATACAGGACTCGCATTGACTCGTCGGAAGCATCGACCACAAACACACGATATGTATCACCTCCTGGAGCGACCTTGACCACGGTATGCCCCTGAGCCGGAGGGATGTCGGCTCCATACGCCTCCGCCACATTGCGCACTGAATCGGCAATATAACCAAAGCATACAATCCGATCGCCGGGATAGAGTTCACGCGAACACATTGCCGAAAGAGATTTATGGTCCACCATCTTCGCCTGCCATACGCTGGAAAGATATGTCTTGGCCTTTACCTCTTTCACAAAATCGGAAGACATGGCAAACGCTCCGGCATGGTGATTGGTCTTGCAGACGCTTACCGGCCCGACGATCCGCCCAACCATTGCCTCATAATTAAACTCCTTGCCGTCCGCACCAGTCAGTGACAGCTCGATATCGCCGCCGGTATAGTAGGAGAACCTTCCATATCTGAAACGCATCGCAGCGGAAAGCCTGTTTTCGTGAATGCGCTTGCCGTTGGTTTGTGTCTCATGAACCTTACCCAGATCTATCACACTATTCCGACCATCCCAGATGACGGCATTGGCCGCAATATTGCGGATTTCAAAATCACCGACAGCCGCCAGATCCCTGATCGGCTTTATCTGATTCAAGGCACCGACCTCAAAGCGATGCGCCTGCATACCACCGGCACATGCGCGAGGCAGCCATTCACGCATAAGCGAAAGCGCCTGCCTGTCGGGATCTAGCGATCCTTCCGCCATCTTGGGGTACTGACGGTCTATATAATGGCGGAAACGGAAATCCTCTCCGACAAGCGGTATTCCGCATACGACACGTCCATCGGCGGTACGTTTGCCGCCGAACATCAGGTCCCCGACATGATCGCCGTGCCAATGCGACGCCATCACGTAATCTATCTCTCGCTGTGGTATCAACCGCTGTATGTAGCGGCTCACCCATTCACCCCCGTAGCGGGAATGATCAGGCATCGGCGGAACATCCTTCATGTATTTGACGTGGTGCGTATCACCGCAATCAAGAAGCATGGTCGTTCCATCCGGGAAGATAAAGAACGTCTGCTCCCCAACGCCCGTATGGATGAAGTGGATGTCAAACTCGCCGGGTTTCCACTTTGGACAGGTTTCTCCGACATAGCTGCGAGAGACACAACCTGCAACAGCCGCACCGGCCGCACAAGCTCCAGCCTTCAAGAATCCACGACGTGTTTTCATATTTTTTCGCATATACAAAGGCCGATCAATTCTTCTGCAACACCGTCTGTTCACATGTCAGCCCCGATGCGCGGTCGCGGCAAACAACACGATAGCTGCCGTCCGGATCATTGAGGTTCGTGCGCACCTTGAGCGTACAGACGCCGTCTACCGCGCAGGCATATCCCGCACCGTCAAGCTCTGCACCCTTCGCGTCATACACACGCACCTCGACCGGAAGACGCGCCGGCACAGGTCTGCCAGATGCATCCTTTACCGAGAACTTCAAGGTCATTTCGCCTCCGCGCATCACATATGGAGACTTTCTGACCGACCACCACGCCTTGCGTTCGGCGGGTTCCACCTCAAGCTCAACCTTTTCGATCTTCCGTTCAAGAAACACCAGCAACCGACCGTCATTGGTCTCGAACGAAAGCGGAACCTCGACAGTTCCGTCGGCGTTGCGAGTGAACTTCACTTCACCGCCGCGAGAAAGCTCATATACAGCCCCCACGCCCTTCTTCAGGCTAGAAACGGAAACCGTCCCGGAGAAAGGAAGTCCCTTCTCCATCGTCAACCCCCACTGCCCCACATAGTCGCCGAAGGTACGCTTGTCGTTGACGGCAACAACATACGGCGTATCCTTCCAAGCGCGGGAGTACACGACGATCTCGCCGCTTGAGCTATCCGCCTTGGGACGGTAGCCATACTTTTCGGAAAGCATCTTGCGGAGCTTATCGGCGCTGTCGAGCATCTCTTTCTTGTTATTTTCCGTTATCCTGCGGGCGACTGTGTTCACACGTGTCTGGGTGTTTGCATCGACATCCTCAGTATGGTCGGACTTCGGCGGCCTCTTGTACGCCATTATCGGCACCGTAATGTCGGCCTTGAGTCCGGACATGAGCTTTTCATCGCCCACAAGGATGCCGCCGGCTTTCTGGAATGCCTTTATGCGTTCGACAACCGGAGCGGAAAGGAACAGGCACTGCGGCGCGTACAGTATCTTCGTTCCCGCAAGTCCGTCACGCATGATCGTCTCTTCATACACAACACGCGGATCCAGCCTCGCCCTCTGCAGGAACGTAATCGCGGGCGACAGCCACCCCCACGACGCAGGGCCTCCGAACACCGTGGACGTAAAGCTCTCAAGAACCGCCACTTCGGGCTGTTCGCGACCGAGACCTTTCAACGTCGGCCCGAGCGGTGCCACAACACCCGTGAGAAGTTCGCGCAGACGCTTCGCTGCTTCTGGAGAGGTATAGGTATATCCGGTCTCCGAACTGGTTTCGCATATCGTTCCCCAACCGTGGAACATCACACCTTTCACAGGCTTTGCGAGCATAGACCAAAGAGCTTCCTGAAGCGCATCAGCAGGGATGGTTGGGAAGCCGGCCTTGGGGCGGCGCTTCACCCAGTCAGGAACCGGCGCGACAACCACGTTGGTGGGAGCGATGTTCACGCGATAGCAGATGAGCTGCGTCATTATCATCGGATGCTGACCAGGTCTGCCGTCCGCCATCGCAATTATCTCTTCAGCGGGACCTGCCACGTTCATGGGCTCCGGCTGAGCGTACACCCACTGGTTGAGTGCGTCGATGTCTCCACCAGCACCCCATTTCGGAGGACAGCGCACCGCCGGATCCCAGAAGGAGAAAAACGGGCGCTTCCTCTGCATTTCGCTGCCGTCACCATAGCGGCCTGCCACCTTGCGGTACTCGTCTGCAATCGCGCTCTGATAGGCTGGCCATCCGTCTCCGCCACCCCAGAACCAGCTGTAATAGGAAAGAAGAGGATCGTCCGCCGGAACCACGCCGTCAGGATAACGCTTTTGGAGTTTCTGCGGCCCGGTACGCCAATGCAGCGTCTTGCCGACCGCTTCAGCCGGGACATCCTTCCCGGTATCCTTCCTGTAGCGGAGATGTTCCGTACGGAACGAAGGGAACACATGGTCGCGCATTTCCGATATTGTAAGCACACCCTGAAACGCGGGATGCGTTCCGAAATTCGCCGCCTCGG
>JAGBFY010000017.1 GCA_017936245.1 Kiritimatiellia bacterium | reverse complement strand
TTATCCCAGTCCTTCCACTTTGGAAGTATGCCGCGCTCCTCGTCAGGAAGGTCAATCCCTGTCTTCTTTCCGAACCCGAAAGCGCTGAAATAATTTCTCAGCCTGCGCGGTCCCAACCGGTATCCAAGCTTGCCGTATACGATGTTCGACGAATGGACAAGGGCATCCCGCACAGACATGAAAGGCTCCCACTTATGCGATCCATCACCAGGCAGACGATAGAAGTCGGGATCATTTCTGTCTGTGTTTATCAATGTATCAGCACCGACCATACCTTCATTCAGCGCCGCACATGCCGTGATCGTCTTCATCACGCTTCCCGGCTCATGGTTCTCCGAAATGCAGCGGTTGTAGTGAATGAAGTCAAGCCTTCCCGTCTTGGGGTTCCTGCGGAAATTCACGGGATCGCTGCTTTTGGCGGGATTGTACGTCGGATACGTCGCCATGGCAAGAATGGAACCTTTGTGCGCGTCAAGCACTATCGCCCATCCCGCCTTCGCCTGACAGTTGGTGAATCCGTCGTACAATGCCTTTTCCACCGCATACTGCACATTGTGGTCTATCGTAAGATACAGATTGGCTCCCGGAGTGGGATCCACGTCCACCACACGCCGTTCACGGATCTCGCGTCCCCGAGCATCACGCATTCCCTGGATCTGGCCTGATTTCCCCTTCAGATACTTTTCATACTGAAGCTCAAGACCCCGTGCGCCGTAGGGACTCCCGCTCTCATGATTGAATGAAGTGTATCCTATTACATGGGAAAGCATCGTACCCTGTGGATATCTGCGAACCTGACGTTCCTCTATCGCAACGCCCGTCACTTTCTTTCTGTCGGACATTATCTTGTGGACATCATCCTTGTCCGTGGTCCCCAACGGCACATATCTGGAATTGACCCGCCAGTAGATGTCACGCACCTTATCGACATCCATGTTCATCGCCTGCGCAACAGTCTGCACCTCGGCCTCACGAGAATGGAATGTTCCATCCTTGTGCTTAAGCTTGAGGTTGACCCCTTGTGGATCCACATGATACTCCCATATCGGGAGCGAACATGCGAACGGCTGATGCCCGCACGTATCGGAATATATTCCGCCCCTAAGTCCACGCACTTCCCTTTTGAACCAGTATCGGGGGTCGCGGACATCAAGGTCCACAAGGTTCAGATGCACCGCCACAAGGCGGTATCCGACACACACCGCCACGCCAAGCAGGGCGGAAACGACAATCCTGAAACAGTTGCGCTCGCTAACGAACGCCATTTCTGCCACGCCTCCGGGATGCAGAAGTGGTTGCCGTACGAACGGAGCGGCTGCGCGGCGAGACAGACGCCATCGAACCCGACCTGGATGCGCCCTTCATTCTCCTCAAGGCCAGCTGACCCGGAGCCGGAACGCCTGCACTGGTCATACGCACCATCTGATCCTCTCTCGGTGCAGACATGGCCAACCCGAACTTGGTCAGAGCAATGCTGAGCCGTTCGGGAACCTTCATCTCGTCCCAGCGCGTCTTCTCGCGCGTAAGCTCCGCTTCCAGCTTCTGGAGTTCCTTCTCCTTCTTTCCGATCTCGCGCGAGATAGACGAACAGCGCGAATTTATGCTGAAGAAGATCATCAGCATGATGAACCCCGAAACGATAAGCGATGCCACACCCATAGAGCTTGTGGCAAATCTGGAATGCTTCTTTATGCGCTTATTCCTTCTCATTATCGGTCTCCTTTCAAATTTCGTGTCTTTAAAAATCCTTTTTCAGCCTCTATGCAACCATCCGCTCCACCGCCCGCAGCTTTGCGCTGCGGCTGCGCGGATTTGCGGCTATCTCCTGGTCGGACGCTACAACTGCCTTGCGCGTCACCTGCATGACCCGCGGAAGTTCGCCCTCCCACATCTCGCCGCCCTGCTGCAGAGATACCATCCTGCCGGCATGCGCAGCAAAGAAACGCTTGACCACCCTATCGGTAAGGCTCTCGAATGTGATCACCACCATGCGTCCGCCAGGCTTCAGACATCCAAGACCATCGGCAAGAGCCTTCTCCAGCTCGCCCATTTCATCGTTCACATGCATCCGAAGGGCCTGAAACACCCTTGTCGCAGGATGGTGCGCCCCTCGCCTTCCTACAGTCCGCTCCACAATCTCCGCAAGCTGAAGAGTGGTATCGATCGAAGAGACGCCCCGAGCCTTCACAATCGCCTTTGCAATTCTTCTGGCGTTCGGTTCCTCCCCATACTTGCGGAATATCTCAGTCAGCCCAAACTCGTCAAGGTCACGCACGACATCAGCGGCAGTCACCCCGCCCGTGCGGTCCATCCGCATGTCCAGAGGCCCGTCCGCCCTGAAGCTGAAACCTCTTTCCCCTTCGTCCAGTTGAGGACTCGAAACGCCCAGATCCAACAGAATCCCATCTACTTTCTCCAATCCTTCATTCTTCAAAATCCTGGCCACGTCGCCATGATTCCCCTTTACGGCCTTCAGACCCTGAACAGAAAGAGCCTCCACCGCCTTCAGCGCATCGTCATCGCGATCTATGCCGATTACCTTGCCGCCCCTGCGGAGAATCTCCTTCGTGTGCCCGGCACGCCCTAGCGTACCATCGACATACACGCCGCCTTCCTTGATGTTCAGGGCATCAACCGCCTCGATCAACATGACTGAAACGTGCCCGCTCATCACACCAGCCCCTTCCTCGACTGGGCCAGAAGCTTGCGCTTCGCCGCCACCGCACGGAATGCCGTGAGATCAAGCTTGCCGCCTGCAGCGACAGGTTTGCGCTCCGCCGCCCAGAGCTTGGCCTTGCGTATGCCGCCAATCATAGTGACAGCACCGTTTATGCCCGCATGCGCCAGAAGATTGTCGCCAATCCTTATTCGACCGGCCGCATCGACCTTCAGCATCTGGGCAAACTGCGCGATCGCCTGAGCATCGGCATCAGCCTCTTCATCAAAGATGTCCGCACTCTGGTACTGTTGCAGGGTACGCTCCATCAACTCCGCCGGAACAAGCTCAAGACACTCCTCGCTGGCTGAAGGCATCACGTAAATATACGTTGGATTGCCGAGGGCGTCACGCCACTCGCTCGGAATCGTCAATCTCTTCTTGGGGTCGAGATTATGGCAGAAGGTATCAACCAGGCCGTTTATAGCCCGTTTTACCACAGTTTTTTCAATATTCTCTGCCATACTCACCATTTGGGAAACAAACCCTTATTCCCCCACTTCGACCCATATTATGACACATCGCCCCACCAAATGCAAGCATAAATTTTTCCTGTTATGCGACTTGCTGATTAGTGATTAGTGCTGATTAGTGCCGTAGAGTTTGAGAAAGCGAGAAAAGATGAGAAAAGGCGTGATGATGTGCGACTTGCACCGTTTTTAGTGGCAATCGGGATATGGATCGTCAGCGGGAGTCGCTAGGGGACAACCACTTCAAGTTTTGCTGTATAGTCGATATCGCCAGTCACAGGCCCAGCAATTGCCGAAACACTGTGTCCGTTACCGAAATCGACGGCAAATGGTTTTGTTACATCGCCCATCTTCGGCGAAACGTATATGACAAAGCGCTTCACGTTCTCGACCTTTACGCAAAACCGGTTGCCGCCCATGTTCTCCGCTATCATGCGTGCGCCATCCCAATATCGCTTCACGAGCGAGTACGTCTGGCGCTTCAGGTCGTCATCTGACTGCGCGACCGCAGGGCCATGCAGAACTATCGCATCCACGGCAATCTCGTCTTCCGTCGCCTCAACAAGCTCCAACCAACGCGACCGGACAACCTTCTCGACATCGGGATGCTTCGTGCCGCAAGGTGTGACGAGCGCCGTCCTCTTCGCATACGGGTTGCGGCGCTTATCAGCTGACCATGCAAAAAACCGGCGCATTGCCGCTTTAGCTTCAGGAAAAGAAAGCGAATGACCACCGTTGTGTTCGTCATAGACGTGATCAACTCCATCGCGGGACATCAGCTCATCGGCGGCTCGGGCGAAACTCACTCCGCACCAGTGATGCCGACGCGGCGAGGAATGTCCGCCCCAGTATTCGCGATGAGGAGAACAGTCCAGCCTTCCATGTTGCAAGTAAACAGGCGTACCTAAAAACGCACGGAAGTCCGTCTCCCACCAAGCCCCTGCGCTCATCCAAACCCCGGCAAAGCGGTCAGCGAGAATCTGACCGAGGTGGTACGAGCCATAGCACCCCATGGAGTGTCCGCCAAGAAAGACGCGGTCAGGGTCGATATTGAACTTTTCCCTTGCGGCGGCGATTGTCGCATCTATCAACCTTGATACGCCGTCCCGGTTCCAGCGCGAACCGTCCGAAGCCGGAGGGGCGGAAGGCGCCGCCACGATGAACGGCGCATCGGCCATGTCGGGCATCAGCCAGTTCTTCTCCTTGCTGAAATAGTTCCCGGGCGCGGTATCCGGCGATTTCCTGCCGCCGCCATGCAGAAACACCAGCAGCGGAGCCGGTTTTGAACGGTCTATCCCCTCCGGAACATAGTAGTATATGCGCCCGGAATCGCGTCCCGGAGCAGGTGATTCAAACGAGATATCTCCCGCTGTCGCCACAGCCGCCAGGCCGATGATGCCGACAAACGTCAGCAGCCTTCTAACGCGACTGTCGCCAAATATCTTCATTCTCCGCATCATCCATCACATGCCGATAAGGGCAAGCGGATTGTCGCGGCCAATCATGAGACATTCTTCACGTGTGAGCCCGATGCGTTCCTGAAGAAGATCCATCATCATCCCCACGGGCGTCGTGGCACCGACAAGACACTTGCGGGCCGGATTCCAGAGGAGTCCATCGGGTTCAAGACGCGCCTTTGCTCCGCACACGTTATAATCACCAGGCGGCATGCCGGCGGGATACTGCGCATCGGAAACGGCTACAAGCCTCTTCATTGGAACGGCACGGGTGAACACCTTCAGCACGGTATCAGGCAGGTGGTGTCCGTCAGGGATGAACATGACCGTTGTACGCTCGTCCGCAAGTGCCGTAAACAGGACGTTGTTGTGACGCGGAATGAGATTGGGGATTCCGTTGCCGAGATGGGTGTAGGCCTTCGCGCCTGCGGCAATGCACGGCTCTACTTCCTCTGGCGTGGCGGCCATCTGATGACCAAGCGATACCGCTACGCCAGAATCGGACAGACTCTTCACAAATTCCGGCATGCCGGGAATTTCAGCCGCCACGGTGACAAGCTTAACTATACCTCCGGACGCATCCTGATATTTGCTGAAAAGCTCAAGCGACGGAGGACGCACCCATTCCGTCGGATGCGTTCCAACCGCGCCAGGCTCCGATGAAATGAACGGACCTTCCAGATGGACGCCCAAGATGTTCTTTTCGCAAAGTGCGCTCTTGCGGCGAGCCTCCACCAACACCCGCATGTTTGCAAGAACCATTTCGGGGTCACCGGTGACGAACGTCGGAAGATAGCCAGCCGTACCATCCTGCTCAAGCCGCTCCGTGACATCAATCACCTGCTCAACCGTAAGACCGGCGGCGTTGAAGTCAACACCGCCGTATCCGTTGATCTGAAGATCTACCCATTCAGCTTTCATGAATCGCTCAGCTCTTCAAGGAATCATAGATTGCACGGAAGTAGCCGATGGATTCCGGTATCCAGAGCGTATCGCCCTGCTTGCCGAACGCATTGGCAAGCTCAAGACCGAGACATCCTTCATAGCCAACGTCGCGCAAAGCCTCGAATATCGGACGGAAGTCTATCACGCCGTTCGGACCCGACACACCTGCGGAACCGTTGTTGCCGGGGTTGATGTTGCGGATATGCCCATCGAAGATTCGCTTGTGGTACGTGCGGATGATCTCCGCCGGATCAAGACCATCGGCATACGTATAGGCTATATCCATGCAGAAGCCGATATTGGGATCCAAATCCTTGATGTACTCGTAGGTGCTGACGACCGTGGGATAGAGATTGGGGTTGCCGGTCTTCGGGTTCGCGCCATGGTTGTGGATAGCGTACTTGATCTTGTACTCGCCGGCGAGTTTTGCGCAAACCTCGCACATCTTGCGGCTCGATGCAGACGTCTCCTTGCCATTGATGACCTTCTTCTCGCCGGGAACGCCAACGAGAACATCGACTCCAAGAGCGGCGGTGTAGTCGAAATACTTCTTGGCCTCATCGGGGGTCGACATATATATCGGCCCTACGCCGTAAGGCGTAACTCCATGGTCGGCGCATTTCTTCTTGAATTCCGCGATCTGCGCCGCCGTTGAATTGAACGGCAGATGGAAATTCTTTACGCACAGATAGTGCACATCCAGTCTCTCGAGCGCATCGAGAGTCTGGTCGATGGAGAACTTGTTGTATGTGTACCCCGCCATCGCAAGGTTGAATTTAATCGCTTTCATGGCTTTAATTATATCATGATTTTGTAAAAGTTTGCGTATAAAGGTTTGCAAAAGTGTAGTAGTATTTTCGTTTTGAACACCGACCAGTTTACAGCAAGCACGAAAATGAGAATTCGCTTCGGAACAATTCTCTCACGCTACCCTAACAGAGAATTCTGTTCGGACGAAATCTTGCCGCCGATAAGGCCAACTGGGAACAGGGATGAGTTTCAAAATCGGCAAAGAGCAGCCCAAATTCCCATTGGAGTTGATGCGTTGAACGGGTTTCATTTCGCTTTGCCTTCGAATCTTCGAACCAGATCTGCTGGACGAAAAATAGAGATTGACAACGAGAATTCATTTTGTTATATTGCCAAACATCAAAGAAACAATAGACAATGGACACGTTCAATACAGACATATGCTCGAAGCCCGCTGCCAAGTTCAAGGCGTTGGGACATCCCGTACGTTTCTGGATCGCCCAGCAGCTCATGAAGTCGGAACATTGCGTACACGAATTCGTGGAACTCACGCAGCTTGATTTCTCCACCATTTCCAATCATCTTTCCGCGCTTAAGGCGGCGGACATACTTTCGACGGAGAAGCGAGGCAAGGAAATCTACTATAGGCTCATTTGCCCATGCACCCGCACTTTCATAGCGTGCGTCAATGGAAAGCTTGAAAAGGACAAGGGCTGAAAGACTCTTTCTGCAAGGCTAACATTTGGTCATTATTAAAAACAACAAAAGGAGGCAACTTATGGCTACCACAATGACACCTGACGAAATAAAGGCCCTCAAGGTAAAGGGCTGGCTCCACAACAAGGGTACGGACTCATTCTCGGCCCGCGTAATCACCGTGAACGGCAAGGTCACGGCCGACCAGCTCCAGACCGTCGCCGAGGCGGCACGCAAATACGGTTCGGGCGACGTGACGTTCACTTCGCGCCAGACAATCGAGGTGCTTGGCGTACACGCCGCGAAAACATGTGATTTCGAGGCGGCGATTGCGGCGGCTGGTATGTCGGTGGGCGGAACGGGTCCGAAAGTGCGTCCAGTGACGGCGTGCAAGGGTACGGTATGTCCGCGCGGACTCATCGACACGTTCGCAATTTCGCAGAAGATCCATGAGCGTTTCTATGTCGGCTGGCGTTCGGTCATCCTTCCCGGCAAGTTCAAGATCGGCGTAGGCGGATGCCCAAACAACTGCATCAAGCCGAACCTAAACGACATCGGCGTGACGGGCGTAATGCTTGAAGGCGGCAAGCGCGGCTATCGCATCACTCTCGGCGGCCACTGGGGACGCGTCGGTGGCGCAGGCATCGAAGTTCCGAAAGTTCTCGAAGACGACGAAAGTGCACTTGCTTTCATCGAACGCACACTTTCTTTCTACCGCGACAACGGAGAACCCGGAGAGCGCTTCTACAAGACGCTTGCGCGCATCGGCTTCGAAAAGTCGCTTGAATTGATCGGATGAAAGGAACGGTATAATGAGCGAAAAGAAAAGCATAATCCAGACGGTTGCCGCCGTCGCACTCTGCGCGACGATAGGGATTCTCTCGCAGAACACCACCGGGCTTCAGAAGGCGGCGTTCGGACGCGTAATTGTGGGAGGACCGATGCTCGCGCTCCTGGTCTCGATGATAGCCTGCAACATCCTTCCCTCGCTGTCCAAGGGCTTCAAGGAAGGCACATCCTTATGCGCTAAGAAGTTCCTCAACTGGGGCATTGTCGCGACGGGCGGCACTTTGAGTTTTGCTGCAATCATGGGAACGGGCGTGAAGGCGCTTCCGCTCATCATCCTGAACATCTTCATCTCATTCGCAGCGGCAATCTGGATCGGGCGCAAGGTGCTGAATGTTTCGGACAATACCGCCGTTCTAGTAGGCGGCGGCACCTGCATATGCGGCGGAACGGCAATCGCCACTCTCAGCCGCATAATCAAGGCATCCGCTGAAGAGATCGCATTCGCGATGGCGGCGATATTCCTTTTCGACACTCTTGCGGCGTTTGCATATCCTTACATCATTTCCGCACTTGGATTTACATCCGGACAGTTTGCGTTCATCGCAGGAACTGCAATCAACGATACGTCTTCGGTGGCGGGCGCGCAAGCGACATACCAGGCGATAATTGGTGATCCCGGATTCCAGGGAGCATTGAACGTTAAACTCGTACGCACGACAATGCTCATCTTCGTGGCGCTCGCTTGG
>JAGBFY010000120.1 GCA_017936245.1 Kiritimatiellia bacterium | reverse complement strand
CGTTGCCCGTTGCCTGTGAAGGAGTTCAAGCAGGATGGTGGCGATTCGGCCATCAAGATTGGCCGCAGCATCGCTCCTGTGTTTGGAGGTGTTCTGGTGGCAATCGTCGTGCTTGCGTCGATGGTGAATGCGTTCAATTGCGGACGCGGACGCGGTGAGTTCGCCGATATCTGCGCCAAGGAGGTCATCTCCACTCTTGGCGACCGTACATGGTTCGTCACCGACGGTACGCTCGATGACCATCTCCGTGTTGCCGCCGCAGCGCAGAAGAAGGAGCTCAATCTCGTATGCCTCCAGCGCGACATGAACGAGTCTTATCTTGATGAACTTTCCGCTCTTGTAAAGAAACGCGGTCTCACGGCGGGCAATGCCAATCTCCAGATGTCGCTGCGCCTTGGCGTTCTGCCGTTCATTCAGGACTGGTTCGCCGGTGATACGAACGTTGCACAGAAGATTGCAATCTTCGGAGTGCCGGATTTCTGGTACATGGCCGAGCGTATGCCTGTGCCGGAGAACGTGATCTTCGGTGGCGCACTGACCGCCAAGTCCGTTGATGGCAAGGCTCTTGCCGCTAAGTTCAAGGATTTCTGGAAGCGCATCGCCCCCACGCTTTGGACGGAGCGCAACCGCGAAGGTTCACGCAATATCGCTTCCTGCGACGATCCTGTCGCAAAGCTCCGTCTTCAGCTCCGCCGCCATGTGGGATTTGTCGGAAACAACCTTGGCGTGTTCCTTCAGGATAGCGGACTTAACGACGAGGCATTTTCGATCTATGAGCTTGTTCTCGGTACCATCGATCCGGACAACGTGTGTGCGCTCTTCAACGAGTTTGAGATGGCTCGTGCCGGAATCAAATGCGCCGTTGCCAAGAAGATTGAGATCGAACGCAAGCTCAAGGCGATTGTGGATGATCCCAAGCGCCGCTACGCTCTTTGGTCGCTCTCCCGCTACTACGGCTACATCCGCAATCCTGAGATTTTCGCTCGCATGGGCTATGCATGGGCGCGTTCCGGTCAGACTGGTAACGCCATCGCTCAGGTTCAGCGCGCTATCGACTTCGTGTCTGCCGACCGTCAGACGGGTCTTCTCAACATGATGGCGGCGATCTACGCCTGCGGAAACCAGGTGAAGAAGTCCCGTGCCGTGTATGAGCAGGTGCTTTCTTCAGACGCCAACAACCGCGAAGCTCTCATGGGCATGGCTCGCCTCGCTCTTCAGTCAGGCTCTGCAGAAGAGGCGAAGGGCTTCCTTGAGAAGGCCGCCAAGGCATCCGGCAAGGATGCTGCCGGCATCGAAATGGCTCTTCTCCACATGATGAACAACGATCTCAACCAGGCGCGTCTTGAGATGCAGAAGATTACCGATATGCATCCGAAGAGCCTTCAGGCATGGTCGCTTCTCGCCGGTGTGCTCCTCCAGCAGATGGATCACGAGAAGAACTCCGCCGCCAAGGCCAAGATACTTGACGAGCTCGAGAACACAATCCTTCCCAAGATGGAGGCTGTTACGAACGATCCTCGCGACTACTTCGTGCAGATGACCCGTGCTCTCGTTTATATGCGCAAGGGACCGACCTTCCGCAGACAGGCTCGCGACGCTCTCGTGATCGCTTCCATGTCGCGTCCTGACGTCTCAGTGGCTGGTGACATGATTCTCGGTCTCGACATTGAGCTTGATGATGGAGAGGCGGCGGAACGCCATGCGCGTACGATCCTTCGCCGCGACCGTCACGACAAGCTTGCGAACTACGTGATGGGTTCACTCCGCCTTAAGGAGGGCGACTATTCCACGGCCGAGACCTTCCTCCGTCTGAGCGTTGCAGCCGAGAAGCCAATCGCCGCCGCCCAGAACGACCTTGCTGAGGTCCTTCGCCGTCTCCAGCACTATGCCGAGGCGGAGAAGTTTGCCCGCGACGCCGTCAAGACCCAGCCCAACCTCTATGTCGCGTGGGAAACTCTCGGCGCCGCCTTGCTCGACCAGGACAAGAACCTTGACGAAGCCGAACAGTGCGTCCAGAAGGCCATCAAGCTTTCCAAGACGGAATCCAAGATCGAGGATATCCGTATGCAGCTGACCCTTGCCCGCGTCCAGATCGCTCGTGGAGCGCTCGACAAAGCCCGCACGACGGTGAGGACTCTCCGCAAGCGTCAGGCCGAGCTTTCCAACTACGACCGCGACCAGCTTGAAACGCTGGACAAGGCCGTCCGTGGCAACCGCTGATCTCTCTACGTCAGGAGATTGATCCATGCATATGTCCGATGCTTTGCTCTCGCCTGCTGTGGCGGGAGCGATGTGTGCCGCGTCAGGTGCGGCGGTTGCGGCTTCCGTGATGAAGCTTCGCCGCTCCACTGAACCGGTGAAGGTGGCTGAAGCAGGAGTGATGGGTGCGTTTGTTTTCGCG
>JAGBFY010000119.1 GCA_017936245.1 Kiritimatiellia bacterium | reverse complement strand
CAGAGTCAAGGATATGGGGATGCAGGAAAATCTGGCGCGGCACATCAAACGTTCTTTCGGAAAGGACATTGTGACGCTGCGCTGGTGCATGGCGGCGTTCGGCGGAACGTACGGATCCGCATACGACATAACGGCGTTCGCCAGATCGAATGATTTCGACATTCTCGTCGCTCAGCCGTCCTACGGACACCGTACTCCCGGCGCATCAATCGGCATAAGGCTGCCGGATGCGTCGTTCCACGAAAATGGCAAGCTCTTCATGAACGAGTTTGACATCAGAACCTACGGTGCCGTGAGCGGCGGTGAAACCGAACTCCGCGTCACCGGACTTTCCCAGGCCGTGGATTTTCCGATGTGGCAGACGATATACCGCAAGCTTGCCGGACAGATGCTGGCCGAACGGATGGGGTGGTGGTTCTATGATATGGCGGGCGGATGGTTCGAGCCGCCGGAGATAGCGGCAGACATCGGCGAGGTCATGAAGACGGTCGACAGCCTTTCAGTTGCCAAGCCTTCAGCATGGACTCCATCCGTGGCGTTTGTGATCGATGAAGAAGGCGCGCTGTTGCGCAACACTCCGGCAAACTACTACAACCACGACGAACAGATGCTTTTCGGAGAACAGCTCAGGTTGCTGGCCGCTTCGGGTGTGCCGTGCGACGTGTGGCTTGCTGATGACCTGATCCGCAATCCGGCGATTGCCGAACGCTATCGCATGGTGGTGTTTGCCGGTATGTATCACATCGACTCGTCAAGAAAGGCAATGCTCAGGAGAGTCAAGCGCGGCGGGCGTACGATAGTGTTCCTTTCCGGTACGGGCGCCGTCGGAGGAAGTGAAGAGACTGGATTTGATGTCATTCAGCAAGATGCTCCACAAAGCCATATCGTTGTTCAAGAAGAAGGCGAGGATGTCAATGTTTCGAGCTTCACGGACCAGTGGCTTATGACCAGATATCTCGGATGCAGCAAGTTTGGGAAGAGTTGGCAACCTCGCCGTACCACCGTCAGGGAAGATGGCGGTGTGCGCGTCGTTGCGCGTTTTGCAAAGGGCGGCGTTCCGGCGATTGCCGAAAAGCAGTTCAAGGGGTGGAAGAGTGTTGTCGTCGGATCTGCGGCGGGGCTCACCCCGCAGTATTTCAGCCGTCTTGCGCGCCAGTGCGGATGCTATGTTCCCGTCAACTGCGGGATGCAGGTCAACATGAACGGGGATTTCGTGTCGGTGCACTGCCTCGTGCCGGGGATGTACGATTTCGTTCTTCCGTTCAGGTGCAATGTGCGCAATCTGAAGAGCGGAAAGGTTTTTGCGGACGTCAAATCCATCAAGCTTGAAATGAGCGCGGGAGAGACGCGCTGGTTTACATTGGAGAAAGTCAGATGAGATTATCGCTTTTTGTCCTTGCTGCGTTATGCGTAGTATGCTGTTCTGCCGAAATACGCGCACTGGACCCCAAACCGCAGTCAACCGATCCGAATCATTGGTGGTGCAAGCGCTTCAAGGAGAAGAGTGCTCTTATCAAGGCTGGCGGCAGCCAGGTGGTTTTTATCGGTGACTCGATAACGCATGGCTGGGAGAACCGGGGCGGCGGAGAGTGGTACAAGTATTTCAAGGGTGCGCCTTTCAAGGCGTTGAACCTCGGATACTCTGCGGACCGTACGGAACATGTGCTGTGGCGCATAGAGAACGGCGAACTTGACGGGTATCAGGCCAAGGCCATAGTACTGATGATCGGCACCAATAACACAGGACATTTCCCGGAGGCGGAAGAGCCGCCGGCGGACACGATATTGGGAATTCGCGAGATTGTCCGCAAAATCCGCGCAAAGCAGCCGAAGGCCCGTCTGCTTCTCCTGCCGATCTTTCCGCGCGGAGCCACACCTGACGACCCGCTTCGCGTAAGGAACGAGGTTGTGAACCGCGAGATATTCCGCTATGCGAACGGAAGAAGTCCGGTATGGGTGGACTTCACCGAGAAGTTCCTTCTGGCGGACGGTACGCTTCCGCGGGATGTGATGCCCGATCTGCTTCATCCCGGTCCGTTCGGATACGATGTGTGGGGCAGCGAAATTCTCGAGTATCTGGACTGCGCCTGTGCCGGACAGCGGACGCCCGGTTCGCGATTCTCCGCGCCGTTGAAGCCGGTTTCCAACTGCGGGAGGAATGTTCCGGTTGCCGCCGTTCCCATGGGGCGGTTCTATACCTATTCCTCGACGTGGGGATCGGATTGGTGGGCGGAGCGCCTTTTGCGCAACCGGCGGCAGATCGTGTCGTCCGGCGGAAAGATAGATGTTGTCCTCATGGGTGATTCGATTACGCACTTCATGGAGCGGTCGGAGCCGAAATACGGCGGAGCCGCGTATGCGGCGTTCACGAACCGCTACAGCGTGTTGAATTGCGGATATGCAGGTGACAATACGCGAAACCTTCTGTGGCGCGCCATGTACGGGGAACTGGACGGCTATAGCGCCAAGACTGTTGTCATCATGATCGGAACCAACAATCCGCACATGCAAGGCTATCGCGGTCCGTCGGACACCGCCGCCGGAATCGCGCGAATCGTGGAGACGGTGCGCAGGAAGCAGCCCGGAGCCAAGGTGCTTCTGTACGCGATATTCCCGCGCGGAAAGGCTGGGGATGCGAAACGCGCCGACAACGAGAAGGTTAATGCCGAAATCAGGAAAATGGCCGACGGCAAGAGTGTGTTCTTTGTGGACATCTGTGATCGTCTGGTGGATGGCAAGGGCGATGTTCCGCCGGAAATCGCCGCAGACAGGCTTCATCCTACGCAGAAGGGCTATGAGATCTGGCTGCCGTCCATTGAGAAGCACCTGAGTTCACATTAATTATTTTTTGTTTTATGGAATTTCGTGGGGCCCTTCGTCGGCTTCGTGTCGTCAACCGCTCAAGGTGGACTTGCGGACCAAGTGTCAATCTGTATGTCGCCACTGTGGTATAATATGCATCTTAAATCAAGGAGGAAAGATGAAGAAGAACATGAAGAAGACCGAAGCGCTGAACGTCACGCGCAAGATAATCGCCGCCCATCTCGTTGAGGGCGATCCCGCAAAGGATTCGGAGCTTGGCATCCGCATAGACCAGACTCTTACGCAGGACGCGACCGGTACGATGGCCTATCTTCAGTTCGAGTCGATGGACGTTCCGCACGTGCGCAACGAGTTGGCCGTTTCTTACGTTGACCACAACACGGTGCAGATCGGCTTCGAGAACGCCGACGACCACGACTTTCTCGCCTCTGTCGCCAAGAAGTACGGCATCATCTACTCCAAGGCCGGGAACGGCATCTGCCACCAGCTTCACCTCGAGCGTTTCGGCAAGCCGGGCAAGACTCTTCTCGGCAGCGATTCCCATACGCCCACCGGCGGCGGCATCGGCATGATCGCGATTGGCGCGGGCGGCATCGACATTGCAGTTGCGATGGCCGGCGGAGCGTTCCACATCCCCACGCCTAAGGTGCGCGGCATCAAGCTCGTCGGCAAGCTTCCCAAAGGAACGAGCGCAAAGGACGTAATCCTCAAGGTTCTTTCCATCTACGGCACGAAGGGCAATGTCGGCTGGATATTCGAATACTTCGGTCCCGAGCCATTTCCACACTTCTGTTATGAAGCACGTTTGCACCCAAT
>JAGBFY010000118.1 GCA_017936245.1 Kiritimatiellia bacterium | reverse complement strand
TCCGATCTATGGAGTTCACCATCGAGAACGGCAATCTCTTCATGCTTCAGACGCGCAACGGCAAGCGTACGGCCAAGGCCGCACTCAAGATCGCCTGCGATCTCGTGGACGAAGGTATGCGTACGGAGCAGGAGGCTGTTTTAATGGTCGAGCCTCGCAATCTCGATACGCTTCTCCATCCGCAGTTCGACACAGTCGCCCTCAAGCGCGCCCAGCCGATGGGACGCGGACTTCCTGCATCGCCTGGTGCGGCCTGCGGAAAGATCGTGTTCACCGCCGACGACGCGAAAGCCTGGAAGGAGCGCGGCGAGAAGGTGGTGCTGGTGCGTCTCGAAACGAGTCCTGAAGATATCGAAGGCATGAAGGCCGCGCAGGGCATCCTCACCGTCCGCGGCGGCATGACGAGCCATGCGGCGGTCGTCGCCCGCGGCATGGGCGAGTGCTGCGTGTCTGGCTGTCAGGAGATCCAGATGGACGAGGAGGGCAAGAAGTTCATCCTCGGCGGCAAGACGTTCCGGGAAGGCGACTGGATTTCCATCGACGGCTCCACCGGCAACATCTACGACGGCGTCATCCCGACCGTCGATGCGACCATCGCCGGTGAGTTTGGCCGCATAATGATGTGGGCTGACAAGTTCCGCCGCCTGAAAGTGCGCACCAATGCCGATACGCCGCGCGACGCAAAGAAAGCGCGTGAGCTTGGCGCAGAAGGAATCGGCCTTTGCCGTACGGAGCACATGTTCTTCTCGCAGAGTCGCATCGCCGCGTTCCGCGAAATGATCTGCGCCGATACCGTAGAGGAGCGCCGCCTTGCTCTCGCAAAGATCCTTCCGTACCAGCAGGACGATTTCGAGCAGCTTTTCGAGGCGCTTGACGGACAGCCCGTCACGATCCGCTTCCTCGATCCGCCGCTCCACGAGTTCGTGCCGCACACCGACGAGGAGATCGCTCTTCTCGCCAAGGCTCAGCACAAGCCGATTTCCCGCATCAAGGAGATTATCGACAACCTGCACGAAATCAACCCGATGATGGGGCACCGCGGGTGCCGTCTCTGCGTGACCTATCCTGAAATCGCCGTCATGCAGACGAAGGCCGTAATCCGCGCCGCAATCAACACCCAGAAGCGTCACAAGGGATGGAGCGTGAAGCCGGAAATCATGATTCCGCTCACTGGCGACCCGAAGGAGTTCAAGTTCGTGAAGGATATTGTCGTCCACGTAGCGAACGATGAGATTCAGGCCGCTGAGATCAAGCTCAACTATGAGGTAGGCACGATGATCGAGATTCCGCGTGCCGTGCTGACTGCGGCTGAGATTGCGGACGAGGCTGAGTTCTTCTGCTTCGGTACGAACGACCTTACGCAGATGACCTACGGTTTCTCGCGTGATGACGCCGGCAAGTTCCTCGGCTCATATTACGACAAGAAGATATTCGAGAATGACCCGTTTGCGCGTCTCGACCAGAGCGGTGTCGGCAAGCTCATGGAGATGGCTGTTACCGACGGCAAGAAGTCGCGTCCGATGCTGCACTGCGGAATCTGCGGTGAGCACGGCGGCGATCCGGTTTCCGTGGCGTTCTGCCACAAGCTTGGGCTGGACTACGTGTCCTGTTCTCCGTTCCGCGTGCCGATCGCGCGTCTTGCGGCGGCTCAGGCGGCTCTCCTTTCTGAGTAACGGTGCGAAAGGCTGCAACGCAATGGATTTGAATGTCAATCTTGGCGGACTTAAGATGTCCACGCCCGTCACCACGGCGAGCGGAACTTTCGGATACGGCACGGAATATGTCGATCTTCTCGACTATTCCAAGCTTGGCGCGGTAACGGTGAAGGGGATCCGCAAGGATCCCTGGCCCGGAAACGCGATGCCCCGTCACTGTGAAGTTCCGGGCGGCATGGTGAACGCGATAGGTCTTCAAGGTCCAGGGGTGCAGCCTTTCATCGACCATTACATCGAACACTACTGCGATACGGTAAAGGCGTCGCTGGAGCGTCGCGGATATGACGCACCAGTGCCGCCCATGATCGTCAACATCTGGGGCGGATCGATCGAGGAGTACGCCGAGGTCGCAAAAACGCTCTCCGATTGCAGTTTCGCCAACGGTGACAATCCAGTCGTTGGCGCGATCGAATGTAACGTAAGCTGCCCGAACGTCAAGGAGGGCGGCCATACCTTCGGGCAGGATCCCGCCGTTCTTGCGCGTCTCGTGAAGGCTGTCCGCGCTGCGACGAAGCTTCCGTTGATCGTGAAGCTCGCTCCGAACGTCCCAGATCTCAAGCCCTATACGGCGGCGTGCGAGGATAACGGGGCGGATGCGCTTGCGCTCATCAACACGATTCCCGCCATGGTGATCGACATCAATACGCGCAAACCTGTGCTCGCCAACCGTACCGGTGGACTTTCTGGACGCTGCGTCCATCCGGTTGCGGTCAAGTGCGTGTACGACGCCCATCGTTTCTCAAAGCTTCCGATTCTCGCCATGGGAGGAGTCTATTCCTGGCAGGATGCCGTGGAACTCATGCTTGCTGGCGCAACGGCTGTTGCCGTCGGTACGGCTACGTTCACGTCCCCGGCGGTTGCCGCCGATGTTGCGGACGGCATTGCCGCATACTGCGAAAAGAACGGATTTGCATCCGTCCGTGAACTCGCAGGTGCACTAAGCCTTTTCTGATATAATCTGTGGCAAGGGAAAATCAAGGTTCCGCAAATCTGCACACATCTGCACAAATCCGATTTGTGATGACTTGAGAAAATTTGTGGATGATTCTACCTTGCGCATCTTCGTGTTTCCGTGTGTTCCGTGGTTTAAGATTATGCTTTTTTGACGATTTTCGTTTTGACGGCAGGTGCGTCGGGGATGTAGCGTACATACAACTTGCGTTTGCCGTTGGAATGTTCGCGCATCTCCCAGCTTTCAACTTTCATTGTGTTCAGCGTCTTTTCCAGTTTTTTCATGTCCATGTTCGGTTTCCTTTCTTGGTGTGGTTTGTGATTAACCACGAAATACACGAAACACACGAATGTGTGGGCGAATCATTTTTTTTTTCTTAACGCAGAGAAGCAGAGCCTTGGCCGATGGTAAGGCTGGGGGATGTGTGCGAAGAGATTAGGGAAAGAATTTCTGTTGATGAGGTTGCGTTAAAGAACTATATTACAACATACAATATGCTAAAAGGTTGTGGAGGTGTTCGTGTTGCTGAATCCGTTCCTGTTGAAGGATCGTTGGTTAAATACCAAATAGGTGATGTCTTGATTTCGAACATTAGACCATATTTAAAAAAGTTTGGTTAGCAGATAGAAACGGAGGATGTTCTAGTGATGTGATAGTGTTTCGTAGTAGAAGAACAGATTTGTCAGAGGAATATCTTTTTAAAGCACTGTCTCAAGATGGCTTTTTTGAGTATTCAATGTTGAATGTGAGCGGAACTAAAATGCCGAGGGGAAAACGTGAGTGGATAAAAGACTTTGAATTTCCTCTTCCGTCAATTGAAGTTCAGAAGGAAATTGTTGCTAAGCTTGACGCGGCGAAGGAGAGGTGTGAGAAATTGAAAGCTAAAGCGGAGCGAGGTTTGAGAGATGCGGAGAACTTGCGAAAAGCTATTCTTTCGGAGGCTTTTGAATGAAAGCTTTTTATGATATCTTAGGAATACTTAGGTCCAAAGTGAGCCGAGATTCGAGCAGGACCGAAGCGATCATCAAGAATGGCTTTTACGATTACATCATCGCCTTCGATATCATAATAGATGGAAAATGGAAAATGCGGAACACCCATTCTAAAATGTCCGTAAAACATAGGATGGATCCCCGCCATTTCGGAGAGTTTTGTGAGAGCCTGGTCAATGCTTGTCATAAAATGCTCAACAACCGATGCACCACTTGGAGCATAGAAGTTTTGGGCTTCGACAAGATCAAATTCTGCCAAGGCCGTAAGGCGAACACGTTTTGTCTCAAAGTGCATTTTGGCGAGCCTGAAGACGAGCTTTTACTTCTGCCCAATCTTAAACAGGTAATCTACCCTCAGAATAGAGTTTTTCGCGGCGAGCGAGTTCGTCGCCATGCCAAGCAGGTGGTTCGTAGGCAGAAGAGGCTCTCTCAAGCGACAACCAAAGATAGTCCATCATTTGGACTTTCTCATTGGTGTTCATTTTATCAATTTGTTGTAGCATTGGTGCCATATTTTATACCTTTCGCCGAAAATTATATCAAAAATGAGCCGATTTTCAAAGAGGCGAATTGTGGAGGGATTTTGAATTATGAATGAAGCTCAGACGAGGCATGATTTGATTGATCCTGCTCTTCATGAAGCGGGGTGGAATACGCTTCATGCGCGTATAGCGACTGAGCAGCAGGTTGCGCCCGGTCGCGTTGAGAGCGACTGTAAATCGCATAAGCCTGAAAAGGCTGATTACGTTCTTATGTATGGCAATCGTCGTATCACAGTCGTTGAAGCGAAGAGTGATGAGAAGAGCGTTGACGCGGGCGAGGCGCAGGCGCGGCATTACGCCGAGGCGCTTGGCGTTCGCTTCGCGTTTTCGACGAACGGCAAGGCGGTGAGGTCGTTCGATCTTGTTGCGGGAACGACGAGTGATGTGGAGTTTTTGCATTTTCCGACGCCGGGCGAACTTTGGGATTTGTTGGAGCGCACAAGCGAAGAAGAGAGCTTGTTAGAGAAGATTTGCCGCGAAATTCCATTTTTGGCAAAAACGCGCTATTACCAAGAGCGCGCGGTTGAAGCTGTCATTAAGGCGATAGGGCGCGGCAAAAAGAATGCGCTTATTACGCTGGCAACTGGTACCGGAAAGACGTTTATTTCGTATCAGCTCGTCAAGAAGTTTGTCGAGGCGAAATGGAACCGCAAGTCGATTGGGCTGAGAAAGCCGCGCGTTCTTTTTCTTGCCGACCGCAATATTCTCGCAGATCAGGCCTGGGAGAGTTTTGTATTTGCGCCGAATGAATGTTACCGCTTGAACGCGGCATCGGATTCGCCGCCGATGGACCGTACCGTTTATTTTACGCTTTATCAGACGCTTCTTTCAATGGGTTCGCAATCCAGAAATAGAAGCGGAAAACAATCTTGCAGAACGAAGACTTCGGCCTTTTGTAACAGCGAGGATGGTTTGCTTTGGTTCGCAATCCGAAAAGGGATTGGAACCTAGAGAAATACTGATGAGCATAATTGACACACTCTCTCTGCGCTTCAATGATCCTGTAGTGAAACTTTCTTCTGTTCTTGATGAAATTGGACGCAACAAGAACGCGGATGTTGACGCGCTTTTATGGAGCAACGAAAATTGATTAGTCGGAAGGGTGGCTTTAGCCCACACATCCGACTAACCGATTACAATATAATTAATAAAACTCCTTGACAAAAACATTGCTATCCCATAGCTAAAGATTTCTGAGTAATAACACATGATTCCGTGCTTATGGCGCGGAATTATTTTACTTATTGAGGTTGTTTTCTAAACGCGTGTGTTGATGGATTTTGTTATTTCCCTTAAAATCGGCATTC
>JAGBFY010000117.1 GCA_017936245.1 Kiritimatiellia bacterium | reverse complement strand
TGGGAACGGCAAGCGCACCCATGCCGAGTTCCTTGGCCTTCCCGACGTAAAGAGGATGCTTGAGAACCGCATGCGCTTCATCGTCTCGAAGCAGCGCGTCACCGATGCCGGGTCGCCCTATGAAGGGGCTCTCATCCCTTACGACAACGACACGGAACGCCAGTATCGCAACTGGGAGCTTCCGAAGGAGCTGCGCCGCGTCGATACATCCGAGGGCGGCGAGCGCCACTGCATGGGGATATTCCTTGCGATGATGGCGCAACGCGGCTATCGTAAAGAACTAATGCCGGTTCTCGAGTCGTACTGCCGTTTTCTGCGCAACCGTCTTCAGGAGCCGGACTACTCTTCGTTTCAGGAGGTGGTGCGTCCGTCGCGCAAGCGCAGCTTCAACTACCCGTGGATCGCCACGTTCTATCTTGAGATGTACTCGCTCACCGGAAATGCGAAGTATGTGCGCGATGCATATGGAACGCTCAAGCGTCTCTTCACCGGCGGTGATATCCGTCTTCCCGATACGCTGGTCGATCTTCCCGTGAAGTCGCTTGTCTCCGCATTGCGCAAATGCGGGATGAAGGATGAGGAAAGGACGATGATGGATATCTATCGGAAGCGTTTTGCCAAGTATGCGGCGAATGCCTCATCGCTTGAGATACACGAAGTCGGACTCGCCCCGGAGCAGATAGCGGGCATTCTCTGCCAGCTGCTCGACATGTATGAGCTGACAGGCGAGGAGGGATATATGCAGGCGGTGCGCCGCATCGCGCCGGCTACGGACGCGATGCTTCCGCATCAGCCGAGCGCGAACCTGAACGACATGGCTATGCATCATTGGGACGGATATTGGTTCGGCAAGCTCCGCATGTGGGGCGATACATGTCCGCAGGACTGGAATGGCACTCTTGCCGACTTCTTCCGCCGTTGGGCGGAGGTGACGGGAGAGGATCGCTACCGCCGGCGGGCGGATGAGATCGTACGGCAGCTGCTTATGCTCTTCGATGAGGATGGACGCGGACATTGCGTGTTCATCTATCCCGATCGTGAGGACGGCAAACCCGGTAAGTTCCGCGATCCGCTCGCCAACGACCAGGACTGGTCGCTTGTGTTCTACATGAGGAATTTCAAATGATACAGGTTTTTGCAGCATGCGCCCTGTTTGCCGCCGTCGAATGGGAAGATCCCCTGGTGAACGCGTTGAACCGCGAACCTGCAAGATGCGATGCAATGCCGTCGGCAGATCGGGTGAAAAGTCTCGATGGACAGTGGCGATACAGTTGGGCCGGATGTCCGTCTTTGCGCCCGCAGAATTTCCACCGTGTTGACTTTGACGATTCTGCATGGCCGGAGATAGACGTCCCGTCCTGCGTGGAGCTGAAGGGATACGGGATGCCGATGTATGTCTCATCCGGATATCCGCATGTCAAGAACCCTCCGAAGCAGGATCCGGCGTACAATCCCGTGTCGTCATACCGGACGTCCTTCACCGTTCCGCCGGAATGGAAGGGGTTGCGCGTCATGTTGCGTTTCGAAGGTGTGGCATCGGCGTACTACGTGTGGGTGAACGGCAGAAGGGTCGGGTATGCCGAAGATTCGAAGCTGCCGTCGGAATTCGACATCACGGAATATCTTGCGGATAAGTCCAACGTCCTTGCCGTTGAGGTCTACCGCTGGTGCGACGGTAGCTATTTTGAGGATCAGGATATGCTCAGGTTCTCCGGCATCATTAGAAGGGTCATGCTATATGCCGAACCGGAACGGGCGATCCGCGATTTCCGCGTGAACACGGATATCGCCGATGACTTCAGGTCGGGTATGCTGCGTGTTGCAGGCGACAATATCGAACGTGCCAGTCTCTTCGATGCCGAGGGGAGATGCGTCGGGGATCTTGCTTTCAGGGAGGGTGAATGGAGGCTGCCGGTTGCGGATGTGCATCTGTGGAGCGCTGAGACGCCCTACCTCTACAGGCTCGAGCTTTCGAACTCTGAGGATCGCCGGACCGTGAAGGTTGGATTCCGGCGTGTGGAGGTCAAGGGTCACAGGGTTCTCTTCAACGGGAAGCCCATCAAGTTCAGAGGGGTGAACCGTCATGAACACTCTCTCGTCAATGGACGCTCCGTAACGGAAGATGAGATGGTTGCGGACATTCTTCTGATGAAGCGCTGCAACATAGATACCGTGCGTACAGCCCATTATCCTGACGATCCACGGTGGTATGCGTTGTGCGACGAGTACGGACTCTATGTCGTGGCCGAAGCCAACGTGGAGTCCCATGGGATGGGGCAGAAGCCCGATACTGCGCTTGGCTATCGTCCCGAATGGGAGAAGACGGTTGTCGAACGCAATGTGAACCATGTGAAGAACTATGCGAACCATGCCTGTGTGGTGATGTGGTCGCTCGGAAACGAATGTGGCGGTGGACCTGCTTTCGAGAAGGCCGCCGCCGCCGTGCGCGAACTCGACAGCACGCGCCCGGTCCACTACGAGCAGGCGAACGGGATCGCCGACGTGGACAGTGCGATGTACATGACGGTGGCGTCCCTGTACGAGCGCGGCGAGCTTGGCGACGGCACGCGCAGCGCGATGAGCGACACCTATCGCTATCCTGCGGGACACCAGACTCCGCTGAAGCCGTTCTTCATGTGCGAATATGCGCATGCGATGGGAAACGCGATGGGCAATTTCCGCGAGTACTGGGAGGCTTTCCATTCCGCGGAGTCGCTTTGCGGCGGGTGCGTCTGGGATTGGGTGGACCAGTCGCTCGTAAAGAAGACGGAGAGGCTGGATGCCGACGGAAAGAGGATCTGCCATCTTGCCTACGGAGGGGACTGGGATGACACTCCGAACATGGGGCCTGTCTGCCAGAACGGGATCGTCGGCGCCGACAGGAGGGAGACCCCGAAGTACTGGGAGGCGAAGCAGGTGATGCGTCCGCTAGTCGTTGGCGGAATAGATGCAAACTCCGGAGATCTTTCCGTGTGGAACCGCAATGCGTTCACCGCCGCCGACAGGTATGCCGGACGCTGGGTGCTGCGCGCGGATGGCATCAAGGTCGCCGACGGGACTTTCAGGATGCCTCCGATACCGCCTTTGAGTGATGGTCTCATGTGCATACCAGACATCCCTCCGGCGGATGATCCGTCAATGGAATATATGTTGGAGATTGTCTTCGAGCTGGCGGAGGACACCATGTGGGCGAGAAAGGGCCATATTGTCGGACGCGACGAGGTTGAGGTTCAGGCTGGAGATCTTTCGCGCTGGAGCCGAACGGGAAGGTCTGCCGCGGCGATAGATGAAACCCCATCGTCCTT
>JAGBFY010000116.1 GCA_017936245.1 Kiritimatiellia bacterium | reverse complement strand
CTGCAGAAAAAGGAAAGGAAAAACAAAAGGAACAGAGCGTACAAAAGGGAATGAAGAAGGGAAAGGGAATGCAGAAAGGGAAGGAATTTGACTGGAGCGGGTTTGGACTTGGGGAGAAAAGGATTCTGGCGAAGGAAATTCTGGGGGCGTGCGAGGGGACTGCGATGTCGCTTGCGGCGCAACTGGAGACCCGGATAAACCCGGACTACACTCCGCCAATACGCGTTTTAGGAGATGTACCATCAATGCACATTGCAAGGGGAAATTTGGACAGAGACGAACTGCATTCCGCCAGTGGGCATTGCAAGGGAAAATTTGGATAGACCTGAGCTGCGTTTTGCCCGTAGGCATTAGAGGGGTGTGTTCAGCAAAAAGTGATTCAGAAGTGTCTTATCTGTCCAAGGCGGCAGGGCAATCTTCATAGAATGCGATTTGAGAATTTTGATGAATGCATCAGGGTGTGCCGTGAATATTTAGGGCAATCTTGTGAGAATTCGATTCGGAGCGTCTGCGACATTTTATATTATGGAGGCACGTGCAGAAGTCGGCAGGGACGCGTGACCCTGCCAGCTGCGCATGAGTTTTTGCAAGTGCTTTTGGGGGCCAAAGAATGAGGCGTTGCAAAAAGAAAAGCTTTTCGTGGAATATTGTTGCAGCAAATGGTACACTATCGGCAAAAACAACATATAGTTTGCATCAAGGAGCGAGTTGCTCTATAGATGCGTCTCATGAAAGAGAAAGGAGGCTCTCATGAAATCGTTATTCGTCAAAACTGCTGGATGCGTGATTCTGGTTGGGGCGATATCCGCAATCTGGCTGCTTCCCGTCTCCGGGGAAAAAGGTTTCGGTGAACCGCAGCCGGTGCGTCCGCTCCGTAGCGAAGTTGTAAGCACCGCGATCAAGATTCCCCGCTTGAGCTATCCCGGAATTGTCCGTGCAAATGACAGTGTGGATCTTGCGTTCGAAGTCTCCGGACGGCTCGTGAACTTCCCGGCTGGCAGCGGACAGAAAGTGAAGAAAGGTGATGTGCTTGCCGTTTTGGATACTCACGACTTCATGCAGGACCTGAACAAGGCGAAGGCCGCAGCCGAACAGGCGCGCCTGACCGAACAGCGTAACATCACCGCCGCCAAGAAGCATGCTGGAGCTGTCTCTCAGGAGCAGATATCGGTCGCGACGGCTAATCGTATCCGGGCGGAGGCTGAGCTGCGGATAGCCGAAAAGGCAGTAGAGGATGCTGTGCTGAAAGCCCCCTATGATGGTTGGATAGCGGATACGTATCCTTCGACATACGATACTGTTGAGGCGGGTCAGAAGATACTGACGCTGCAGAATATTGATACAGTAAAGATTGATGTGTCACTCCCGGAGTCGCTTGTGATTGATGGACTAAACACGCCGTTCAAGAGCCGTAGGCATTACATTACCTTCGATTCGCTGCCGGAGATGAAATATGAGCCGCATTCGCGTGAGTTCAAGGCGCATGCAGACACCCGTACTCAGACATACACCGCAACTTTTGCGATGAAGCGTCCTGAACGGTTGCGTCTCCTGCCAGGAATGTCCGCAACCTTAACGGTCGAAGGCTGCGACATGCCTTCTGCCGGCGCAAAACCGTGGGTGTCGTCCGACTCAGTCGGCAATGCCGCAGACGGAGGTGCGTTCGTGTGGAAGCTTGAGCCGTCCGGCAAGGAAGGGGAGTTTACGGTCAAGAGGCGTATGGTAAAGCTCGGCAGGAGGGTTGGGACGCAGATAGAAGTCGTCGAAGGTCTTGCGGACGGAGACAGGATCGCTTCTGCAGGAATCAACATCCTTTCCGAAGGCCGCAAGGTCGTACTCTACAGGGAGTAAGTGATGAACATCGCCGAATCATGCATTCGCAAAGCGACCGTCACAATTTCGTTGGCGGTAGCCTTGGCATTGGCCGGGACGATGAGTTACTTCAAGCTTGGGCGGCTTGAGGATCCTGAGTTCACCATCAAAAGCGCTCAGGTCATCACTTCATATCCGGGTGCGACTGCTGTAGAGGTAGCAGAAGAGGTCACCGACAAGCTGGAGATCGCGGTGCAGCAGCTTGGACAGCTCAAGCGTGTGACTTCCACTTCGTATCCAGGTAAGTCGATAATCCTTGTTGAGATTGAGGACCGCTACTCGAAAAGCGATCTGCCTCAGATATGGGATGAGCTGCGCCGCAAGGTCAACGATGCAAAGGGTTCGCTTCCCAAAGGGTGCGGTGAGCCGTTGGTGCGCGACGACTACGGCGATGTGTACGGCGTCTATTACGCAATCTATGGAGATGGATATACCTATGCAGAGCTGAAGGAACACGCTAAGCTTCTTCAACGCGAACTGCTTCTTTGTGATGATGTCGCAAAGATAGAGCTGATCGGCGATGTCAGGGAGATAGTGTCGTTTGAGATATCGCGTTCCAAAATGGCGAATCTGGGAATAACGCCTGCGATGATACGTGATGTCGTTTCAGGACAGAACCTCGCGACTGATGCAGGACGCATACGTGTCGACGACAAGCACATAAGGATCTATCCGCACGGCAAGATCGAGTCGGTCAAAGAGTACGGAGATCTGATTTTGGCTGTCGCCGACGGTGAAGGAAAGACCGGAACTGTCAGGCTCAAGGATATAATGACTATCCGACGCGATTACGAAGAGAACCCTTCATGTCTTGTGCACTACAATGGTCATCCTGCCATCGGATTGGGCATCTCCACCGCCAAGGGCGGCAATGTTATAACAATGGGCGACTCCATCGACAGAAGGGTGCGGCAGCTTCTGCCTGAGACTCCAATCGGGATTGAGATAGGGGGCATCTCGCATCAGACGGAGAGCGTCAAAGCCGCAGTGAACGGATTTGTCGTCAACCTGATTGAATCGGTCGTGATCGTCATTGCCGTGTTGCTGCTGACAATGGGGTTCAAGAGCGGTGTCCTTATCGGTGCGGTGCTGTTGCTTACCGTTTTGGGGACAGTGTTCCTGATGGACATGATGGGTATCCTCTTCGAACGCATCAGCCTTGGGGCGTTCATCATTGCGCTTGGAATGTTGGTGGACAATGCCATCGTAATAACAGAGGCTGTCCTGATAGCCGCCAAAAGAGGTGATGATCTCAAAAAGGCGGCGTGCGATGTCGTCAGACAGACCCAGTGGCCGCTTTTGGGAGCGACGGTGATAGCAATCCTTTCCTTCGCTCCGATTGGAGCATCGCAGGATTCGACCGGAGAATACTGCCGTTCGCTGTTTCTGGTCCTGATGCTTTCGCTGTTGATGAGCTGGTTGCTGGCCATCACCGTTACGCCGCTTTTGGCGTCATGGTATCTCAAAGGGAAAAGGACTGCCGCTGCTCCGTCCGCTGGGAAGACTGAACCTGATCCATACGGCGGCGCCTTCTTTCTTGTATATCGCCGCTTTCTCGAGATGTGCATCCGGAACCGCGGCTTTACGTGGTTGGTGCTCGGTGCGATGTTCATCGCCGCCGTGCTGGGTTTCGGCGAGGTCAAGAGGAACTTCTTCCCCGACTCCACGCGACCTCAGTTCATGGTGCATCTTTGGATGCCGGAAGGTTCGTCGATCCATGCGACCAGGCAACGCGTGGGGCTGCTTTCCGCTGAACTGAAGAAGTTGGAAGGCGTGAGGGGCGTGACAGATGTCACCGGATGCGGAGGTCTGCGTTTTCTGCTCACCTACGGTCCTGAGGATGCAAACAGCGCGTACGGTGTGATGTTCGTCGACGTCGAAAGCGATAGGCAGATATCAGGACTGATGGCGCAGGTGAATGACATGGCGCAGACGCTTGTCCCCGATGCGATGGTCTATTGTCAGCGATTTGTCCTTGGACCCGGTGACGCGCAGAAGATACAGATGCGCATTATGGGGCCGGAACCAAGAACGCTGCGTGAATATGCGGAGCGGGTGATTGCCGTGATGCGAAACGATCCGCGTCTGACGGAGATACAGAGCGACTGGCGCAACCGTACCGACAGGATTGAACCGGTGATTGCGGAGGAACGTTCTCGGAAACTTGGCATGACGCGAGCCGATGTCGCAGAGGCGTATCGTTGCGCGGTTGAAGGGGTGACAGTCGGTGCGTACTGGGAGAAGGACGAGTTCCTGCCGATTGTGCTTCGGGCTCCTGACTCGGAGCGTAACGATCCGGATTCTATCTACAGCGCATGGGCGTGGTCGAATGTGCTGAACGTGTCGGTTCCGCTGTCGCAGGTGATTTCCGGATATGCCAATGTGTCTGAAGAGGCACGATTCAAGCGGCGCAACCGTCTCCCGTGCATCACGGTCAAGTGCAACACTTCGGGGGAGACGGCAAATGAGGCGTTCAAGCGGATAAGGCCGAAGCTGGAGGCGATAGGACGTCAGCTGCCGACGGGTTTTGTGTATGAATGGGGTGGTGAATACGAAAGTTCGCAAAACGCCAACGCGGGACTTGCCGGAAAGATTCCGCCGATACTGATTGTAATGGTTCTGATCACCGTCGCGCTTTTCAATTCCCTGCGTCAGGCGATTGTGATATTCATGACTTTGCCGCTGGTGCTGGTCGGCGTTACCGCCGGTCTGCTTGGGTTCGGGCAACCGTTCGGCTTCATGGCGCTTCTGGGGCTTCTATCGCTGGTTGGGATGCAGATAAAGAACGCGATTGTACTCATAGACGAGATCAATGCGCAGATTGCATCGGGAATAGGACGGTTCGAGGCGGTGGTCATGGCGGGAGTTACGCGTCTGCGTCCAGTGTTGAATGCGTCTCTGACTACGATTCTCGGAATGATGCCGCTTGTTGCTGACGCATTCTACGCAGCGATGGCGGTCACGATCATGTGTGGACTTGCATTTGCCACAATCATGACGATGGTTGTCGTTCCGGTGAACTATGCGTTGATCTACGGAATAAAGGAGGATGAATGATGAAAGCGGTCGTTGTGTTGTCGGGCGGACAGGATTCCGCAACGTGCCTTGCCCTTGCGGTAAGGAAATATGGCGCGGATAGGGTGGCGGCGATAACGTTCGAGTACGGCCAGCGCCATTCGCTTGAGACGAAATACGCGAAACGTCTTGCAAAGCGCTTCGGCATCGTACTGCACAAGGTGGTGAAGATGGATTTCTACCGTCACCTCACATCAAATGCGCTCATGTCGAAGGATGCTCCAATCGAAAAAAAGAAAGGCGCAAGCTGTCCGACGACTGTCGTTGAAGGCCGAAACGCATTCTTCCTCCTTGCGGCGGCCGTCTGGGCGAAGGAGATCGGCGCAACTGAAATATATACCGGCGTGTCGGAGGCGGACTATTCGGGTTATCCCGACTGCCGTGCTGCGTTCATCCGCTCTCAGCAGAAGACGATCCGTCTGGCGCTTGAATGGCCGGTGAAGATTGTGACGCCGTTCATGCACATGTCCAAATCGGATGAATGGGCGCTTGCGGAACGTCTTGGAATCCTTAATGTGATTGAGAACGAGACGCTCACTTGCTACAACGGCATTCCCGGTGCCGGGTGCAGAAAATGCCCCGCCTGCAAACTTCGCAACCGTGGCTATTCGGAGTTCAAATCCCGCAGGAGTTGATCCGGATGCAGTTTGCCGGGGGCGGTCGGCTTGCTATTGGGTCGGGTTTGTTATATACTACGCGCCAAGGAGATTGAGTATGGAATATAACGAAGAAGTTGAAGTCGATCAGAATGAGTCCGCGTCTGACGGGCAGGATGTTCAGATTCAGGATACGGATATCGTATTTGACTGTCCGCACTGCGGGCATAACCTCTGCATAGACTACAGGGGTGCGGGTCTGCAGATAACGTGCTCTGAATGCGAGGAACCCGTTCTTGTTCCGATTCCGGACGGCATGAAGATCTCCGATCTTGATCTTGACGCAGGCGAGCTGCTCAAGCAGTTGTTTGCCACGCGGCGTCTTCTTCAGCGCGCCGAGGCGCGTGCGGAGGCTCTGTCGTTGAGGCTGGATTCATTCGCCGCCAAGGTTGGCGAGCTTCAGGAGATGCTTCAGGCTTAGTCATGAGCACTAAATCCGCAAAGAGACTTTTTGTAAATGCGCTTACGTTTTCGCGTGTCCCCCTGATATTCATATATCTGGCGCTTGCGATAGCCGGTAACTTCAGCGATTCTCTCGTCTATCCGTTTGCGGCATGCGTTGCTGCCGGGATGGCCGGATTCTCCGACCTGTTCGATGGACTTCTTGCCCGCCGGTGGGAGGTCGTGTCGGAGTTCGGGAAGATGGCGGATCCGTTGATGGACAAGGTTTACTTCATCGTGGCGTTTCCGTCATTGGTGTGGTTGGCTGCGGTGCAGGGCGAGTCCGCCTTTCACGCCGTTACGCTTCTCGTATTCACGGTGTTGTGGATATTGCGCGACCAGTGGGTGACGTTTCTGCGGTCGGTGGCGACGATGTACCATGCGGATGTGGGAGCGATGTGGCTTGGCAAAGTCCGGACGGCTCTATCGTTCCCCTGTGCCGGGTTCATCTACATCTATCTCGCATTCCATCGTCACTGGACACAGGGTGCGAGTGAGATTGGGTTGAACGTGTGTCTTGCTGTGGAAGGGTTCCTGATTCTCTTGAATCTCTACTCATTCATTGTATACACGAAGTCTTATTTTCCATACGTCAAAAGAGCGTTGGGACGTGATTGACGCTGCAATCAGCTACGGGAATGAAAATAACAAAATCAAAAAGTTTATTTTTTCACTTGAAGTCAAAACCGTTTTAGGGTATCCTATTCATTTGTGGAGGAAATAGATGAATAAAGCATTGCACCTAGTCGTATATCTGATTCTCATCGCAGCGGTCGCTGCGTTGGTGTTCGAGAAGAGCCTGTTTGACAAGCGGGCACTTCTGGGGGACCGCAACAGAATGTTGGAGGATTACATAGTGAAGATCGCAAACACGATCGAGAAGGCCGATGCCCCTCGTTCGATGGTTGCACCTGAGGCGAAGAAGGATATTTCGCCTATCGAGGCGCGTCAGATTGATTCGCCTGAAATGTCCAATCTTCTTGAAGAATACAATGCTCAGCTCGAGTCTGCCAATCTTGAGACGTTCAAGTGGGATACTTCCCAGGTCCGTCTCCAGCTCCGTCAGCTCTACTATCTTGAGAACGGGCAGACCGTTCCTGACGTTGCGAACTACAACAAGCCGATGACGAAGGGCAAGGGCACGATGGCCGAGCTTCTCGACCAGCTCCTTG
>JAGBFY010000115.1 GCA_017936245.1 Kiritimatiellia bacterium | reverse complement strand
TTAAGGCCGTTTCGTTCATCGGAACGTCTTGATTGGTGATTTTTTGCTTTTCAATGATATGGTTCTTCGGCTGGTATTTCTTGAGCGACACATCCGTGGCCAACGGACGGTCATACCAGCGATGCAGATAATCGTCACGCTCAAGTCCATACTTGACTTGAGCGCGCGTGAAAAGCATTGTCCTGTCCGTCCGAGGGCGGTATCTGCGTGCCTGCTCGCGCATTTCCGCGACAAGAGCTTCCGCATCAGGAGCAAGCGGCGGCGCACCCGCAGATGCGGTCGCCGCCACACACGCCGTAATGGCGCAAAAGAATGAACCTACAAGTCTCATGACTTGACGGAATTCTTCTTCTCCCAATCGCGCAGAGCACCCGTGTTCGCCGCCACCTTGTGGACGGCTTCAATGTACTTGTCGATGTGTTCCTTCTCGAAGAGCTTGAACATCGGATCTCCGATGACGCGAGGGAGGATCGACTCGGCGACGGGCAGACGTCCCGTAAGGCCCTTCGGCGTGACCCCTGCCGGGAGGAAACGCTTCGCCGGGGAGACGCCGTTGCCGAAGATATCAGCATCGTCAAAGATATTGGATGTGTGCAACGGGAAGTTGCAGCCCGGACCGTACTTGGACTGCGAAAGTTCGGAGTTGAGAGCCCTGCAGAATGTATCCACAGACACGCCGTCGAACGCCTCGGGATTGTATAGCGAACGCGAATAGTACCAGCCGGCCTTGTTGGAGTTCTCCCATTTGGGATAGATTTTCGTGATGCCCTTCACATCCTTGATGCCGTCATGGTAGTACTCCATCGCCTTGCAGATCACTTCGCACTCGGCATCGTACTTCTTGAGCTGCTCGATGCCGATCGCCGCCGAACACTGGTTGAGACGGTTCTTCACGCCGCCGAACGGAAGGTTGTTCGTGCGGACAATCTCCTGAGCGGTGAAATCGCGCTTGATGCGCTCGTACTGGCCCCAACGTACGACACGACGGTAGATTTCCTTGTCGTCCGTGACCAGCATTCCGCCTTCACCGATGGCGAAGCTCTTGCTGCTCATGAGGGACATCGCACCGCAGTCGCCAATCGTGCCGAGCTTACGTCCTTTATAGAGACCGCCCTGTGCGTGAGAGACATCCTCGACAACCTTGATGCCGTGCTTCTTTGCGATCGCCATGATCGGATCCATGTCGCAGGGCTGACCATACACGTGAACCGGCACAACGGCCTTCGTGCGGGGCGTGATGTGCGCCTCAAAGGACTTGGGATCAAGCGTGAGCGTTTCGGGATCAATATCGGCAAACACAACGGTCGCGCCGAGATGGATGGCGCCGAGGCAGCTCGCCCAGTATGTGATGGACGGGCAGATGAGCTCATCGCCCGGGCCAAGACCGATCGCATAGAACGCCGCTATGAGGGAGGCGGTTCCGTTCGGGGCGCTGGAAGCGTACTTCGTGCCATTCCATGCGGCGAACTTCTTCTCAAACTCATCGGCGATATCCCAGCCCGACATCGTTCCGGCGCAAAGCACACGGTCGTTTGCCTTGCGCATCGCATCGTTGACTATCGGCCAATGGAAGAGTTTCTTGTAGTTTGCAGCCTCTGCCTTGGAGACGATAGGGGTTCCGCCGAGGAATGCGAGCTTGGCATTGCCCGCGCCAGCCGTCATGCATCCGGCAAACCCTGCCGCCGTAGCCGCCGCGGCACCCGTCTTCACAAAATCACGCCTATTAACACTGTTCATTGTGTCTTCTCCTTGATGTTTTTCGTTAAAATTTGTGGAATCAAACCTTATGTGGACAAAGATTTCTAAATGTGAGACATGGTATCAAAACACCCTTATGCCGTCAAGCGATCACGGAGGCTCAATCCATGCAGAACAATGTAACCCAACCGCAGTGGCGGTCGTTGTGGTGTCCGTGATGATGATGCGTGTGACGCGGAGGCGGTGGCGTTGCTGTGCAAGACCAGAACGGAGGAATCGCCCTACTTCATAATGCGAAGGGCGGCGCAATCCGTGAAAATTTATCATTCAACGGTAACGGACACCTTGAAGAAATTGTAATCTTTCTCCTGTCCCGCCGATACCTCTACCCAGTTTTTCAGATTGGAACTGCCGAGAATCGTGTACTTGCGGACAGACTTCGTCCCACCCTCGTTAAGATCGGGAGTCCAGGTGATTACCGGCTTGCCGTCGACCATCTCGACTTTGGCGGTAAATTCTTTATCCTCGGCATTTTCGGAATCAAGACCGATGAGCCACGACTCCCACACCTGACGCCCGTTCTTACCGATTGCCACAGCCGCCTTCTCGTAATCGCCACCGGCCGCCTCAAGATACTGAGCATACGTCGAAGCGATTTCTTCGAGCGGCATCGGCACAGCCGTCGTCTCGGTATGGGTCTTCTTTTTCTTTACAGTGTAAACGACTGCCTTTTGCTGAGAGGCGGCATAAGCGGAATCGATTTCAAGTGCCGACTCAACTTCAAGCCCTTCCGCAACGTCAACCGTCTTATTGGCATACGCAAAACCGTACGGATCGATGATGTACGTACCGACAGCAGGCAGCGTGATCGTTTCCGCCTCGGTCGAATCAGCCGCCAAAAGAACAGTGCCGCCGTTCGATGCCGTAACCGCATCGGCGAGCTTCGTGTAAAATGTCGCCGCCCCCGTCTCCGGGCGAATCATCGCCTTGTTGCTCCCCGCGCCGATTGTAAAGCGAGTCTCGCCAAGCACATCAACGGTATTGGTGACATAGCGCCCAGTAGAACTGTAGTCTGGAGCGCGCACCCCTTGCCACAACTCAATTTGTAAAGTACACACCGTACCGGCATTCATACCGGACGAGCCATCGGCGACAGACACCGCAACCGTCCCAATCTCTTCAGTCACTATATCGCGATATGTCTTGGCATAATACGGTCCGAACGGAGCTCCATGCATCAGAAATTCGGTCAAAGCCCGATAAGGCTGATCTTTCTCCACTGAGATATAAAAATCAGAAGATTGAGGAGTCGAACCCGACGACACGGAAAGTTCCAACGACTTCTCCGTGACCGGACGGTCAAAAATCAGCGTGGGATCAAGGCCATAGCTATACAGCGCATGATATGTCGTCAGAAGTTCAGCGACCCGCGCCCAATCGGCAGGCGTATAATCCGTGCGTGAAGATTCGCCTTGCGCATGACGCCTCAAGAGCGCAAAGTCGGAGGAAACATAAGGAGTGACGCTGTATCCGGCAAGACCGCTCAGCGTCGTTGCCACGAGTTCACCATTCGGCATTTCACAGGGGCAATAATATGAATCTTTCGTGAAGACTTTATATCCGCCAGCGGTAATCAGGCTAGAGATATCAGTCTTGAAATTTCCGCCCTTCAAATCAACCGTACCGCCTTCTCTCGAAAAAACTCCATTAAATTTACCATTATGAACGGTAAGAGTTCCTGCTTTACAGGTAATCGCACCGTTGTAAGTGCCGAAAACGAAATCGAGCGTACCGTTGTTTTCAATATCGCAGCCGACGATACTTTCATTGTCACTCGAAATATCGGTTATCAGCATCGTACCGTTGTTGATGATTTTACCACCGACAATCTGCGAGCGCCCGAGGTCAAGCGTGATGTTTTTGGAGTTGGCCACCGTCTTACCGGTCAAGTCAACACCAGCAATAAGCGAGACGGTAGCACCGTCGGTTGCCGCGGCAAACGCTTCATCCAACGTTTCATACTCCTTGCCACCAACTGAAACCGTCATCTCTGCAGGCTTAACAACCTGAACGACATAATATTTTGAACCGTCATAAATCGCCGCGTGAGGGTTTTGGGCATCACCTGAAAGCGCCGCCGGAATATAAGCCGAAGGATCTTTTGTAAAAGAGCCGCCATAGACATTTGCTAAACCAGAGTCCGTGGAACTGCTAAATGCATAATCATAGTACCCGCTGTAAAAATATGCCGGACGAGTTCCGCCGCTTGTATATGAAAACGTAAGTATAGCAGGCGATGCTGCTGTTCCGCAATCGTAAAAATAAAGCGCCGTTGAAGTTCCTTTGATCTTTTTAATCGTTACTGACGAACAGTTGAAAAACGCCGCTGGAGCATTTTGGAAGTCGGTGCCTGGTGAGAATGAAATTACACCGTTCAAAAAAACACCCTGAAACGACGAATACGTACGGCTGACACCCATACTCAGAGTTTTGCCCGCCAGATCGGCAATTTTCTGATAATTCAACCGGTTACTGTCCACAACAGGGCCGCTTAACGAACAATTTTCAAACAAAATCCAATTGTTGTCAGTGCTCAGGCTTGTGCTGTTCACATCCCCGTTCTCAACTAACGAAGTAATATCATTAACAGCAGTAGCGGAATTAAAATTGACTTTGATGGCCTTAGGCGACTGAACAGTCATCGCATAAACATTCCCGTTACAGAGTGCGCCCCATGAGGTTTTAAGGTTTACCGTACCGGTTATGGACGGCGTAACGGCGGAAACTGTCGTTTTACGGTATTTTGCTACCTTCGATGTGTGCAACGAAAGTTTGAGATTACCGCAATCATTTCCGTTCGCGGTACGCGGGGTTATGATTTCACCCTGTGTAATTATTTTGGAAACTTTATAAAGAGCACCGTTACCGCTAACTAGTCCATTTACAGCAAAACTTCCTGCAACAGCCAGTTTACCTTCAACAGATAGCATCTTACCGGC
>JAGBFY010000114.1 GCA_017936245.1 Kiritimatiellia bacterium | reverse complement strand
GGTCCCCATTCACGCCGCAAAGCAGCACGTCATTGGGCACACGCTTTCCAATGGACTCAAGAGTCCGAAGAAGGATGGATGCGACATGATCGTTCACGGCCACGATGGCATCGGGGCTGTTTGATCCGGCGAACACACGTCTTGCCGCACGGGTATCGGCAGGATCGGCAAAGAACACGCTATCGCGCCGCCACCTGAGACCGGCTTCCGTCACCGCCATTGCAACACCGTCCGCCCTTTTGAGGGATGTCGGCGCGGGCAGGGGGTTCGAGAAATACCAGATACGCTTCGCGCCGCGCTCGATAACGTGGCGGCCAAGCAGATAGCCGACATGCACATTGTCTATACCGACAAGATCGTATTCGCTTCGCTGCGGCGGCGTGAGGAAATCACTGTCCAGAAGGATTACGGGAATGCGGGCATTGCGCAGAACGTCAAGTATGGCACGATTGACCTTTTCGCCGCTGCGAAGGAACTGGAAAGGCTGGAAGAACACACCTGCCACATTTTCTCTCACGCATACCTCAGCGAAATCCTTTGCCCCCATCACGCGTCCGCTCGCGCTTCCTTCCCTGTCCAACGCCGCGACAAGCAACGAATAGCCACCCGCGCCGAACTTCTGTTCCAGCCCGGTTTCAATCCCACGCACGATACGGCTGTAGAACGGATAGAAGATATCCGGCACGATGACGGCGAAACGGCGACGGTGATCCTTCCCCGCAATCACAGTGGTGCCGCAACCGACCTTACGTCGTATGAGGTGCTGTTTCTCCAGCTCGCGGAGCGCGGAACGGACCGTCTCTCGTGCGGCGTGGAAGCGGCGGACAAGTGCGCGTTCGCTCGGAAATGCGCCGGAAGAGGCGTATTTTCCACTGCATATTTCGCTGTGCAGCGTGGCGAAAAGATCTTTTGACTTGTATCCGTTCATAAAACGCTGGCATTGTACCACACAACCCACAACCGTTAGTCAATGGTCTAGACCACTTTTTTTCTAAATACGCGTCCTCCTCTGCATTTGCACAGCAGAAACAATTGGATAATTACAAGACTTTTAGGCATGGAATCGGCTTGCGCTATTGCATGACTATGCTCTTTAATGTTGAAGTGCTAAATTTCAGTGAACGAGGGCGACGCCCTCGCACACAGACCGATTACACAGAATCACAGCTAATTCATCCAAATGATTTTCGCGTAAAACACCTTTAATGTACAGCACCATTTGCAGAACCGAACTGACCCGACAAAAAATAGGCCTTCCTATATACATTAAGCTCCGATTCTTCGACAATCTCGCTTGTGTAATCAAAGGAAACAGGCATTACTATTAAGCGCCGATTCCTCGGCAATCTTCCTTGCATGACCGACAAAACAGGCTTTCACTTATGCGTCAACTGACGACTCGCCGATAATCGCCCTTGTATAACCGATGGGGGATGGTGTCTTCGGATATCCTGAGCGCAAGCACGGCAGCAAAATCAAGAAATGTCCCTTCGCAGACATCGAGAATCTCCCCTACAACCCTCCTCACCTCATCGTTCAGGCTTTCATTTCCTTCACTTCCATCCCTCCCGCTTGCATTTTCCCCATTTCCATTCCCCACGTTCCCGTCACATTCTCCACCGCTCCTGCCAGCAACCAACCCTTCACTACCTCCATCTGGATCATCTCTACCGCAATCCCTCACATTATCTCTCACATCATCCCTTCCACCGTCCCTCTCGCTATCTCTCGTACCATCCCTCATGCCATCCCTGCCACCATCCTTGCCACCATTCTTTCCACCATCCCAACTCCTTGAGAATCAGTCCGAACCATATTCTCAATGCACTTCAACCCCACCCGGCTTCCAATATCCGCCCTGTTCTCTACGGTTTCCGGCGCTTCCCCACCTTCAGCATCCCCGTGAGAATAAGTCCGAACCTTGTTATCAACAATCCTCTTATCCTCATAAACCGTCTTATTT